>JAWWOM010000317.1:0-3226 GCA_033851655.1 Frankiales bacterium | reverse complement strand
GACCCCGTAGGTTATCCACAGCCCTGTTCCTCCCAGCGCAGACCGAGGGTTCCGTCGTGCAGGATGCCCTCCATGAAGGTTCTGACGGCCACTGCTGCCGGCCAGGGTAAGCGAGACAACGACTTCGACGGGACCGTCGAGGGCGAGCTGGTCTGGGTCGGCGAGATCTGCGCGACGGACCGCCGCGACCCGGATGGCGGGTGCGGTTGCGGCCGGGCCTTCTCCGGCCTCAGCTCCCACCGGGCAACGACGACCGCCCAGGTGCGCGACCTGCCGTTGTCGCGCGACGACGTCATCACGGCGCTGGTCAGCTACTTCGAGTCGACCGGCTACGGCGTCGTTCCACGGGAGGAGCTCGAGTCAGACGTGGACTGGCTGTTGCGCTTCACCTCGAGCCTCGACGAGGGGACGATCATCGAGCGGCGTCTCGACATGCTCGGGACGCGATGACGGCGAGCCGCTCACCCCTGGATGCTGTTGTACAGCGGAGTGATGGTTGGCGGGAGGAGGTCGACACCGAGGCCGCCCAAGATGGGCATGAGCACCGGACCGAACGCCTCGAGGGCCTCCGCTGACTCCCAGATGTCGAAGACCTCCACGTTGCCGCTGTCGGAGCTGAGCGCGAAGTGATGGAGGCGCCCGGCCGGCGACCCAAAACCGGCCTCCGCCAGCTGGGCGATCGCCTTCTCATAGCTCGCGGGAGGGAAGTTGCCGTGAACGAAATGCGCTCCGATTGCCATGGCAGTTGCCTTTCGTCGTCGATTGCCTGCTGGAAAAGTGGGAGTCTTGTTCGGTTCAGGCGCCAGTCCGAGTCAGGTACGCCGACTACGCAGGCACTGACCCGTAGATCTCGAACCGGGTGACGGAGGCGGGTGCCGGACGGTGGCGTTCCGGGTCCAGCGCGCGGGCAGCTGCGATCCCCGCCATCCCAACCTGCCAGTGCTCCTCGTCCTCGCACACAATCACACTCATCCGCCGCCCGGACTCGTGGTCGACCAGCCACCAGCCACTCACGCCTGGCGCCGCTGTCAACGGCGGGATCACCTCGTCGCGGACGTGCTCTATGCCAGCTGATACGTCCGCCGCGCTCTCGCCTTCGAACGACATCACCATCGCGAACATCGCTGCCTCCTCGTGGCTGCGACCGTCATGCCCGGCCCTTGGTATTTTCCTACGAAACGAAATATACTCAGCGGCATGACAGAGTCAATACCCGACCAGCACGACTTCTTGAAGCCCGAGGAGTGGGAGTCGGTCAACGCGCTGCTGATGCTCAACCGCGTCGTTCAGGGCGAGCTCGACACCCAACTGCGCCAGCGGCACGGCCTGGCTCTGTCCGAGTTCGACGTGCTGATCACGCTGTTCAATGCTCCACAGTCGCGGCTGCGGATGTCCGCCCTCGCCCAGCGGGTGCTGCTCAGCCCCGCCGGCCTGACCCACCTGGTCACCCGACTCGAACGCGACGGTCTCGTCCGACGCGAAGTCGATCCGGCGGACGGACGCAAATGGTTCGCCGTCCTGACCGACAACGGCGACGCGACACTGCGGGCGGCCCGACCTACCCACAACGCCGTCTTGCGAACGACCTTGTTCGCCAGCACGTCACCCGCCGAGCGACGGATGTTGCAGCGCATCTGGAGGCGTCTTGCGCCCGAGCCCCCGAGCTGACGCGGTTTTCCACAAGCATGGCGGCTCGAGCTGGTTCTGTCAGTGGCCGTTGGCAGGGTCGAAGCCATGAACATTCTCACTGCTACTGCGAAGAGTCAGGGCGCCCGGCAAACCGACTTCACCTTCGCCGTCGACGGCGAGCTGGTGTGGGTCGGCCCCGTCTGCGCCACCGATCGCCGTGACCCGGACGGAGCCTGCGGGTGCGGCCGCGCCTTCATGGGCCTCAGCTCACACGCCGCCACTACGACCGCAGAGGTGCGCGACCTCCCGCTCTCCAGGAATGACGTGGTAACAGCGCTTGCCGGCTACTGCGACTCGGCGGGGTACGGGCTGGTGCCGCGACGGGAGGTGGAGCGAGAAGTCGACGAGGTGCTGCTGGTCATGGCGGAGATGCCGGAAGGGACCATCCTCGAGCGTCGGCTCGATCACATCAAGCCACGATGAGCGCGCCTCGGGGCCGACCTCAGACGTTGAAGCGGAACTCCACCACGTCGCCGTCCTGCATCACGTAGTCCTTGCCTTCCATCCGCGCCTTGCCGACGCCGCGGGCGGCGACGACCGACCCCGTCGCCACCAGGTCGTCGAAGGACACGATCTCGGCCTTGATGAAGCCGCGTTGGAAGTCGGTGTGGATGACGCCCGCTGCCTGAGGCGCGGTGTCGCCCTGGTGGATCGTCCACGCCCGCGCCTCTTTCGGCCCGGCGGTGAGATAGGTCTGCAGGCCGAGGGTGGCGAAGCCGACCCGGGCCAGCATGTTGATGCCGCTCTCGGGCTGACCGAGGGACTGCAACAGCTCGAGCGCCTCGTCGTCCGGCAGCTCGACCAGCTCGGACTCGATCTTGGCATCGAGGAAGATCGCCTCGGCCGGCGCGACGAGCGCGCGCAGGTCGGCTTGCAACGCGGCGTTGCCGAGCTCCTCCTCGTCCAGGTTGAACACGTACAGGAAAGGCTTGGCAGTCAACAGGTGCAGCTCGCGCAGCGGCTCGAGGTCGAGGCCGGCGGCGAACACCGTCCTGCCGGAGTCGAGGATCGCGCGGGCCTCCTCGACGGCGGCCACCCGCGCGGGCCCGTCCTTGGTCAGGCGCGCTTCCTTCTGCAGCCGCGGCAGCGCTTTGTCGATCGTCTGCAGGTCGGCCAGGATCAGCTCGGTGTTGATCGTCTCGATGTCATCGCTGGGCGACACCTGACCGTCGACGTGCACGACGTCGGGGTCGGTGAACACCCGGATCACCTGGCAGATCGCGTCGGCCTCGCGGATGTTGGCCAGGAACTTGTTGCCCAGCCCCTGACCCTCGGAGGCACCCCGGACGATGCCGGCGATGTCGACGAAGGACACCGCTGCCGGGATGATCTTCTGCGAACCGAAGATCTCAGCCAGCTTGGTCAGCCGCTCGTCCGGCACGCCCACCACGCCGACGTTGGGCTCGATCGTGGCGAACGGATAGTTCGCCGCGAGCACGTCGTTCTTGGTCAGCGCGTTGAACAGCGTGGACTTGCCGACGTTGGGCAGGCCGACGATGCCGATGGAGAGGGACACAGGGCGCGAGTCTAGCGAGGT
>JAWWOM010000311.1:0-3005 GCA_033851655.1 Frankiales bacterium | reverse complement strand
GTCCGGCGGGCGTCGTGGCTGGCGATGCTGGCCGGCGCCGACTTCATCAAGACCTCGACCGGCAAGGTGTCCCCGGCCTCGACGTTGCCGGTGATCCTGGTGATGCTCGAGGCCGTACGTGACTTCGCCGAGGTCAGCGGCACCAAGGTGGGCGTCAAGGCTGCGGGCGGGATCCGTACGGCCAAGGACGCGATCAAGTACCTGGTCGTGGTCAAGGAGACCTGCGGGGAGGACTGGCTCACCCCCGACCTCTTCCGCATCGGCGCCTCCAGCCTGCTCAACGACCTGCTGATGCAGCGGTCCAAGCAGGCGACCGGCCGCTACGCCGGTCCCGACTACTTCACCCTCGACTGATGGGCCTGCGATGACCTTCGAGTACGCACCGGCGCCCGAGTCGCGGGACGTGGCAAAGCTGCGTTCCTCGTACGGGCTCTACATCGGCGGGGAGTTCGTCGAACCGATCGGGGGCGAGACGTTCAAGACGATCAGCCCCGCGACGGAGGAGGTGCTGGCCGAGGTCGCCAGCGCCGGCGCCGCGGACGTCGACCGTGCGGTGGTCGCTGCGCGCAGGGCCTACGACGAGGTCTGGCGGTCGTTGCCCGGGCGCGAGCGGGCGAAATACCTGTTCCGGATCGCCCGCATCCTGCAGGAGCGTTCGCGCGAGCTCGCCGTGGTCGAGACCCTCGACAACGGCAAGCCGATCCGTGAGTCCCGCGACGTCGACATCCCTTTGGCTGCAGCGCATTTCTTCTACTACGCGGGCTGGGCCGACAAGCTGCCGTACGCCGGTCTGGGCCCGGACCCACAGCCGCTCGGGGTCGCCGCGCAGGTGATCCCGTGGAACTTCCCGTTGCTGATGCTCGCCTGGAAGATCGCGCCGGCGCTGGCGGCCGGCAACACCGTGGTGCTCAAGCCGGCGGAGACGACGCCGCTGACCGCGCTGCTGTTCGCCGAGATCTGCCAGCAGGCCGACCTGCCGCGGGGAGTGGTCAACATCCTCACCGGCGCAGGGGAGACCGGCCGGGCGCTGGTGGGGCACCCGGGCGTCGACAAGGTGGCGTTCACCGGGTCGACCGAGGTGGGCAAGCAGATCCTGCGCACGCTGGCCGGGTCCCGTACCAGACTGACGTTGGAGCTCGGCGGCAAGGCGGCCAACATCGTCTTCGACGACGCACCGATCGACCAGGCGGTCGAGGGCATCGTCAACGGGATCTTCTTCAACCAGGGTCATGTCTGCTGCGCCGGCTCCCGACTGCTCGTGCAGGAGTCGGTGCTGGATGCCTTGCTGGACAAGCTCAAGCGGCGTCTCGGCACCTTGCGACTCGGTGACCCGATGGACAAGAACACCGACATCGGAGCGATCAACTCGGCCGAGCAGCTGGCCCGGATCACCGCACTGGCCGACTCCGGTGTGGCCGAGGGTGCGACCCGGTGGAGCCCGGAGTGCGAGCTGCCCGGGACCGGCTTCTGGTTCGCCCCGACGTTGTTCACCGACGTCGCCCAGTCCACCCGGATCGCCCGCGAGGAGATCTTCGGCCCGGTGCTGTCGGTGCTGACCTTCCGCACTCCCGACGAGGCGGTCGAGAAGGCCAACAACACGCCGTACGGCCTCTCGGCCGGCGTGTGGACGGACAAGGGCTCGCGCATCCTCTGGATGGCGCAGCGGCTGCGGGCGGGCGTCGTCTGGGCCAACACGTTCAACCGGTTCGACCCGGCGTCGCCGTTCGGCGGCTACAAGGAGTCGGGGTTCGGACGCGAGGGCGGCGTTCCCGGGCTGGCTGCCTACCTCGCGGTCGGCTCGGCTGAGGGAGGCCAGCATGTCTGAGGACCGGATCGGCGTACGGAAGACGTACAAGCTCTACGTCGGTGGGGCCTTCCCACGCTCGGAGTCCGGCCGGACCTACGAAGTCGTCGGCGGGTCAGGCCATTTCCTGGCCAACGCGGCGCAGGCCTCCCGCAAGGACGCCAGGGACGCGGTTGTGGCTGCCCGCAAGGCCTTTCCGTCCTGGTCGGCCGCCACCGCCTACAACCGGGGTCAGATCCTCTACCGGGTGGCCGAGCTGCTCGAGGGCCGGCGTTCGCAGTTCGTCGACGAGGTCGCCCTGGCCGGGGGACTGTCGCCGGCCGAGGCTTCCCGAGAGGTGGCCGAGGCGATCGACCGATGGGTCTGGTACGCCGGATGGTCGGACAAGATCACCGCTGTCGCCGGTGCGGCCAACCCCGTGGTCGGCCCGTACTTCAACTTCTCCGTCCCCGAGCCGACCGGCGTCGTGGCCGTCCTCGCGCCTCAGCAGCCGTCGCTGCTCGGGCTGGTCTCCGTCGTCGCCCCGATCATCGTCACCGGCAACAGCTGTGTCGTCGTCGCCAGCGAGCGGTCGCCGCTGCCGGCCGTCACACTGAGCGAGGTGCTCGCCACCTCTGACCTGCCGGGCGGGGTGGTCAACCTGCTCACCGGGTTCACGGCGGAGCTGGCCCCGGGCCTTGCCTCACACATGGACGTCAACGCGATCGACCTGGCCGGGGTCGGGTGGGATGCGGTGGCTGAGCTGGCGCGCGCGGCCGCCGACAACGTCAAGCGGGTGCTCCTGCCCTCGGAGACCGACTGGTACGGGGATCCCGGCACCGGACGGCTGACCGCGTTCCTTGAGACCAAGACGGTCTGGCACCCGGTCGGCGTCTGACCCAGGTGACGGGCGTGTAACAACTGGATTAGACCTCTTGACGGCTGGCCAGCGGTCTCGCTACGTTCCCGGCACTGACAGGAAAGTTTCCTTACAGTAGTCGCGCGTGGGAGGTTCGTTGAACCGCACGGGCACCCCGCAGCTGCTCCGGGCCATCAACGACCGGGCAGCGCTCGACCTGCTCCTGCACCACGGCTCGCTGTCCCGGACCCAGCTCGGCGAGCTGACCGGGCTGTCCAAGGTCACCGCCTCTCAGCTGCTGAGCCGGCTGGAGGCGGACGGCCTGGTGATCCCGGTCGGGATGAGTACGGGCGCCCGCGGCCC
>JAWWOM010000310.1:0-16698 GCA_033851655.1 Frankiales bacterium | reverse complement strand
GTCGAGCAGATGATGTGGTCGAGCCCGTCGTAGGTCGACTGGTCGCTGAGCTGGGCCAGCAACAGCTCGGCCATCGCGGCTGCCATCCTGTCCAGCGGCTGCCGGACGGTCGTCAGCGGCGGATGGGCGTAGCCGGCCATCGGCATGTCGTCGAACCCGACCAGCGCCACGTCCTCGGGCACCCGCTTGCCGACCTTGGCGAGTGCCCGTAAGGCTCCCATCGCCATCGGGTCCGATGCCACGAAAACCCCGTCCAGGTCAGGGTTTCTGCGCAGCAACGTGGTCATCGCCTGCTCGCCGCTGCGATCGCTGAAGTCGCCGGCCTCCACCAGACTCTTGGTCGGGCGGACCCCCGCGGCCCGGAGGCCGTCGCAGTAGCCGTCGAACCGGTCCACCGCCGCCACCATGTCCATCGGACCGGTCACCGTCGCGATCCTGGTGCGCCCGATGGACAGCAGGTGGTCGATGGCCAGCCGGCCGCCACCGCGGTTGTCGGCGTCGACGTACGAGACGAATCCCGAGCCGCCGTACGGGCGGCCGCTGAGGACGGTCGGGATGTGCGCCTCGGCCAGCAGGTCCGGCAACCGGTCCCCACTGTGCAGCGACATCAGCACGACCCCGTCGACGTGGCCCTGGGTGACGTAGCGCTCGACCTTGGCCCGTTCCCGGGCGTTCTGGATCATCAGCAGGACCAGCTGGAGCTCGGTCTCGGCCACCGACGAGGAGATGCCGCGAATCATCGTCGCGAAGAACGGATCGGAGAAGATCAGCTCCTTGGGCTCCGACAGCACGATGGCGACGGTGTCGGTCTGGCGCGTGACCAGGCTGCGGGCCGCGCGGTTGGGCACGTAGTCCAGCGTCTGGATGGCCTGCCGGACCGCCTGCCGCGCGGCATCGCTCACGCGGGGGGAACCGTTGACGACGCGGGAGACCGTGGCCGGTGAGACCCCGGCAGCCCGGGCGACCTCGCCCAGCGTGGGCCGGCGGTGGCTCCCGGAGGTGGTCGACATGGTACGTGCCTCCGCCCGGGAGCCGGCTGCGGTGCAAACGCTCTCCACACCGGGTCGGGTGGCTGCCGCGTCGGCGGCCGGGCGCGAATCGTCCGAGCGTTCCCGCCGGGCCATAGGCGGTCTGCGGATGAACGCTACACGGTGAGAAGCACTGCCACCAGGGACATCCTCCGGCAACGAAGCGATAACGCCGGCTTGACACGGGGCCCGGGGTGCCTGCAAGGTGGTTTCGCTGCGGTGAGAGCGCTGCCACGCGCCCGACTTCGGGCCGACAGGAGGAGCCATGCCCCACGCAACGCCTCACCGCCGTGCGCTCTGCGCGGCCTTCGCCGCTACCGGGATCGTCTGCACGGCGCTCGGCGTGGCCGCAGCGGCCGCGGTGGCCAAGTGGGCTGCGGGCAAGGCTCCGCTCGAGACGATGGCCGACCCGTTGCCGGCGACGACTTTCACGGCGAGGGCCGGCATCCACCGACAGGCAAGCTCCCGGTACCCAGGAGGCATCATGGCGAAAGTGGTCAACGGATGACGACGACCGAGGTTGATCCCCGTACCGGGGAGCGGTCCGCCTTCCCGCCCGGGTTCCTCTGGGGTGCGGCCACTGCGGCCTACCAGATCGAGGGCGCCTCGACCGAGGACGGCCGTACGGCGTCGATCTGGGACACGTTCAGCCACACGCCCGGCAAGACCGTCAACGGGGAGACCGGGGATGTTGCGGCCGACCACTACCACCGCTACCGCGACGACGTGGCCCTGATGGGTGAGCTGGGCATCGCCGCCTACCGGTTCTCGGTCTCGTGGCCGAGGGTCATCCCCGGTGGGTCCGGCCCGGTCAACGCCAAGGGACTCGACTTCTACTCGCGCCTGGTCGACTCGCTGCTCGAGGCGTCGATCCAGCCGGTGATCACCATGTACCACTGGGATCTGCCCCAGGAGCTCGAGGACGCCGGCGGCTGGACCAACCGGGCGACCACCGAGCGTTTCGCCGAGTACGCAGCTGTGCTGGCGAGGGCGCTCGGCGACCGGGTCTCGATGTGGACGACGTTCAACGAGCCGTGGTGCTCGGCGTTCCTCGGCTACTCCGCCGGAGTGCACGCCCCCGGGCGCCAGGAGCCGGCGTCGGCGTTCAGCGCCGTTCACCACCTGTTGCTGGCGCACGGCCTGGCGGTCGGTGAGCTGCGTTCGACGCTGCCGGCCGAGACCAAGGCGTCGATCACGCTCAACCTGCATGTGGTCCGCCCCGCGACAGAGTCGGCCGCGGACCTCGACGCGGCCAGGCAGATCGACGGACTGGCCAACCGGGTGTGGCTCGACCCGCTCTTCAAGGGCAGCTATCCCGCGGACGTGCTGCACGACACCCGCGAGATCACCGACTGGTCCTTCGTCCAGCCAGGCGATCTCGAGGTGATCTCGCGGCCGTTGGACGTCTTGGGGGTCAACTACTACTCGCCGACGTTGGTCCGTGCCTATGCCGGCGCCGGGCCGAAGGCGACGGCCGACGGCCACGGCAAGGGCGGCGAGACCTGGCCCGGCGCTTCGGCGGTGGAGTTCCTGCCGCAGCAGGGCCAGCACACCGAGATGGACTGGGTGGTCGACCCCAGCGGCCTCTATGACCTGCTGATGCGGCTGCACCGCGAGCTGCCCGACCTGCCGCTGATGATGACCGAGAACGGGGCCGCGTTCGTCGACGTGGTCAGGGAAGACGGGTCCGTGCCGGATCCGGACCGGGTCAACTACCTGCGGGTCCACCTCAACGCGGTGGCCGACGCCATCACCGACGGCGCCGACGTCCGCGGCTACTTCGTGTGGTCGCTGCTGGACAACTACGAGTGGGCCTGGGGCTACGACCGGCGCTTCGGCGTCATCCGGGTCGATTTCGACACCCAGCAGCGCACCATCAAGGACAGCGGCCGGTTCTATGCGGACGTCGTACGGGCGAACTCGGTGCCCTCCGCCTGAGACCGGTCCCGAAGGCTCGGGCGGTGCCGCCGCTGGGGACTGCCGGCGGCGCCGCCCGGATCCAGGACGCGAAAGGCCCCGGCGTGAGCCGGGGCCTTTCCTCGTACGGGACGGGTCAGCCGAGCTGGGAGACCACGTAGTCGATGCAGCCGGTCAGCGCCTCGACGTCCGAGGGGTCGACGGCGGGGAACATCGCGACCCGGAGCTGGTTGCGGCCGAGCTTGCGGTAGGGCTCGGTGTCCACGATGCCGTTGGCCCGCAGCACCTTGGCGACGGCGAGGGCGTCGATGCTCTCGTCGAAGTCGATGGTGCCGACGACCGAGCTCCGCAGCGAGGGATCGGTCACGAACGGCGTCGTGTACGAGGTCTTGTCGGCCCAGTTGTACAGCCGGGTCGAGGAGTCGGCGGAGCGACCGGCCGACCACTCCAAGCCGCCGTTGCCGTTGAACCAGTCGATCTGCTCGGCCATCATCAGCAGCGTCGCGAGGGCCGGCGTGTTGTAGGTCTGGTCCAGGCGCGAGTTGTCGATCGCGGTCTGCAGGTCGAGGAAGCCGGGCGTCCACCGGCCGGCCGCCTTGAGGCTGGCAACCCGCTCGATCGCGGCCGGGGACATCAGCGCGATCCACAGTCCACCGTCGCTGGCGAAGGACTTCTGCGGGGCGAAGTAGTAGGCGTCGGTCTGGCTGACATCGACCGGCAGGCCACCGGCGCCGCTGGTGGCGTCGATCAGGACGAGCGCTCCCTCGTCGATGCCGGCAGGCCGTACGACGGGGGCCATCACGCCGGTGGAGGTCTCGTTGTGGGCCCATGCATAGGCGTCGATGCCGGCCTCGGCGACGCTCACCGGCGCCGTACCGGGGTCGGACTTGATCACCGTGGGGTCGCCCAGGAACGGAGCCTCCTTGGCCGCCGAGGCGAACTTGGCGGAGAACTCGCCGAAGCTCAGGTGCTGTGAGCGCTCGTTGATCAGGCAGAACGTCGCGATGTCCCAGAACGCCGTTGCGCCGCCGTTGCCCAGCACGACCTCGTAACCCTCGGGCAACGAGAACAGCTCGGTCAGGCCTGAGCGCACCCGGCCGACGACCTTCTTGACCGTCGGCTGGCGGTGCGAGGTGCCGAGGTAGCCGGTGCCGGTGGCGACGAGCGCCTCGACCTGGGCGGGGCGGACCTTGGAGGGTCCCGACCCGAAGCGGCCGTCCACCGGCTTGAGGTTGTCGGGAATGGTGATCTGGGCGCCGTCGGCCACGAGCAGACTCCGAAACAGGGGAGGCGGGCAGGAGAGTCCATTGTCCCACCCGTGTCGCGCGGATTACGCCCCGGGTCCCGGCGGTCAAGCTCCACCCGTACGCCCAGCTCCGTGGTGAGGCTTGCCGACGCCTGGACCGCGGCAAGCCACACCAACGTCGTTCTCCACAGCCAGTCGTCCTGTCCACAGCGGGGCAGTTGCGGTCGCCTACGCGGCAAGGTCGGGACAACGCTGGCCGCATGGACCACGGATTGCCACGCGTGGTGACGCTGCAACAGGCGGCCACGTTGGGTCTGACCGAGAGTGCCGTACGGCACCGGCTTGCGACCGGCCGGTGGCAGCGGGTCTATCGCGATGTCTACGTCACGCACTCAGGGCCGCTGGCTCCGCAGACCCGGCTCCTGGCAGCTCTGGCCTACGCCGGTGACGGGGCTGCGCTCAGCCATGAGACAGCAGCGGTCCGGCTGGGTTTGCAGCGCATGCTCGGCAGCCCATGCCCGGTGGTTCACCTCACGGTGCCGTGGGAGCGACGCGTGATGCCTCAGCCCGGCCTCGAGATCCACTACGCGCGGAACTTCACCGAGAGCGACACGCGTGTCCGCAACGGCCTGCGCTGCACCTCGGTCGAGCGAACCGTGGTGGACCTGGTCTCCACCGCGCGCACACCCGGCCGGGCAGCCGCACTCGTCCTGGACGCGGTGGGGTCGAGGAAGACGACGTCTGCGCGCCTTCGCCGGGCGATGCAGCGGACCGGCCGCCCCCGCAGGCATCGCCAGCTGACGACGACGGTCCTCGCCGAGGCGCAGGCAGGAGCTCACTCGCCGCTCGAGCTGCGGTTCGTCGAGGTGTGCCGGGCGCATGGGGTGCCGGAGGGCACGCGCCAGGTCCGGCAGGTCGTACGCGGCAGGACGATCTACGTGGACAACCTCGTCGAGGAGTACGGCTTGGTCACCGAGCTCGACGGACACGCGGGCCACGACAGCGCCGCCGGCAGGTTCCGCGACCTGCAACGCGACAACGCCAACGTCGAGGCGGGCCGTACCCCTGTTCGAGTCGGCTGGGAGAGCGTGCTCGACGAGCCGTGTGAAGTCGCCCGTCAGCGGGGTGCGATCCTGCGCAGGCTCGGCTGGACCGGCGCCGTCACCGGCTGCTCGGCCAATTGCGCTGCCGTGGTGAGGGTTGACGACGCCCCGACGGCGACAAGCCTCACCAAGGCTTCGTGACGGCCGGTCCGACCGGCCGGTCAGACGGTGGAGAAGCCGTCCACGCTGGTGATCGGGCGCGGGCCGGGTCCTACGTACTTTGCCGAAGGCCGGACCAGGCGTCCCGTGACCTTCTCCTCGAGGATGTGCGCCGACCAGCCGGCCAGGCGGGCGCAGGCGAACATCGGCGTGAACAACGACGCCGGCACTTGGGCGAAGTCGAGCACCACTGCCGACCAGAACTCCACGTTGGTAGCCAGCACCCGGTCGGGGTGCCGCTCGCGCAGCTCGGCGAGCGCGGCGTCCTCCAACGCCTCGGCCACGGCGACCCGGGGCGCCCCCAGCTCCTTGGCCGTACGACGCAGGACGCGGGCGCGGGGATCTTCGGCGCGGTAGACCCGGTGGCCGAACCCCATCAGCCGCTCCTTGCGGTCCATCAGCCCCTTGACGTAGGCGCGGGCGTCGCCCTCGCGCTCCACGTCGTCGAGCATCTTGAGCACCCGTGAGGGAGCACCACCGTGCAGCGGCCCGGAGAGGGCGCCGATCGCGCCCGAGATGGACGCGGCCACGTCGGCGCCGGTGGAGGCGATCACCCGCGCCGTGAAGGTCGACGCGTTCATGCCGTGCTCAGCGGCCGAGCAGAAGTAGGCGTCCACGGCGCGGACGTGTGCCGGGTCGGGCTCGCCGCGCCACTGGACCATGAACTTCTCGACGATGCTGCCGCCGGCGTCGATCGCGGACTGGGGTACGGGGGCCGCGGAGGCGCCGCGAGCCGACTGGGCGACGAAGGACAACGCGGTCGCCGACGTCCGGCCGAGGTCGACACGGGCCTGCTCCGGCGTGATGTCCAGCAGCTGGCCGAGGCCCCACAGCGGCGCGAGCGTCGCGACGGCGCCCTGGACGTCGGCGCGTACATCCCCGGAACGGATCGGCAGCGCCAGCGGCTCGGCGGCCGCCAGGCCGGGGACGAAGGAACCGTCGACCAGCAGACCCCAGACCTGGCCGTACGAGACCCGGCCGACGAGCTCCTCGATGTCCACGCCCCGGTAGCGCAGCGAACCGCCGTCCCGGTCGGGCTCGGCGATCTGCGTCTCGAAAGCGACGACACCTTCGAGGCCCGGCTTGAACTCCGACATCGAGACGACTCCTAGCGCGGTGAGGCGGAACGGCGTCCAGCCATTGTGTCCGGTCGCTACGGAGCCGGGACACGGGGGGCGCTCGAGCGCTGCCGGGACCCGCTCCGTCACACTGGAGACCCGGACGGTACGCGACCGCGCGCGCTCGCGGGGTCAGCGAGGAGGGCGAGTGAGCGGGGAGCGGCATCCGTCCGTGGCGGACCTGCGCCGGCACTACGGCGCTGCCGGACTGCACGAGTCCGACCTGGCCGCTGACCCGATGACCCAGTTCGGTCGCTGGCTGGTCGACCTGCTGGCCGCCGAGGCCACGCCGGAACCCAACGCGATGATCCTGTCGACGGTCGGGGCGGACGGCACTCCGAGCAGCCGGATGGTGCTGCTCAAGGGCTACGACGACCGCGGTTTCGTGTTCTACACCAACTACCGCTCCCGCAAGGGGCTCGAGATCTCGGGCAACCCGTCGGTCAGCCTGCAGTTCCCGTGGAACGCGCTGGAGCGCCAGGTCGTGGTGACCGGCGACGCGACCCGGCTGGCGCGCGAGGAGTCCGCCGACTACTTCCGCACCCGCCCGTACAGCTCCCAGCTCGGCGCCTGGGCCAGCCCGCAGTCAGAGGTGGTAGCCGGCCGCGAGGAGCTCGACCGCAGGTACGCCGAGGTGGCCGAGTCCTTCCCCGAGGGGTACGAGGTCCCGCTGCCGGACCACTGGGGCGGCTACGTCGTGCGGCCGCGGACGGTGGAGTTCTGGCAGGGCCGGCCCGGCCGGATGCACGACCGGCTGCGCTACCGGCGTGCGGGAGTGACCGGCGACGACGGGCGATCGTGGGTCGTCGAACGGCTGGCTCCGTGAGCCTGGTTCGCCGTTTTGCCGTCGACGTGACGCCGCTCAAGGACAACCTCGCGTTCCGCTGGCTGTTCATCGGCCAGGCCGTGTCCGTGGCCGGCACGCAGGTGACCCAGGTCGCGATCCCGCTGCAGATCTACCAGCTCACCCACTCCTCGCTCGATGTCGGCCTGGTCGGCCTGGCAGCGCTCGTGCCGCTCCTGGTCTTCGGGCTGTGGGGCGGCGCGGTCGCCGACGCGGTCGACCGGCGCAAGCTGATCATCATCACCTCGGCCGGTTCAGGCGCGGTCAGCACCGTTCTCGTGTTCCAGGCCCTGGCCGACCTACGGCAGGTCTGGCTGCTGTACGTGTGCGTCGCGGTCCAGTCGGCGTTTGCTGCCCTGGACTCGCCGACCCGGCGGGCGATGCTGCCGCAGCTGGTACCGGCCGAGCAGGTCGCGGCGGCCAACAACATCTACTTCGCGGTCTTCAACTTCGGCGTGATCGTCGGCCCGCTGCTGGCCGGCGTCCTGATCGGCGCGTTCGGTTTCGGTGCCGCGTACGGGTTCGACGTGGTCTCGTTCAGCGTCGCCTTCGTCGCGGTCCTGTTCCGGTTGCCGTCGCTGCCCGTGGCCGCCGACGCCGCCAAGGCCGGACTGGCCTCCGTGCTCGAGGGACTGGCGTTCCTGCGCGGCCGGCACGTCATCCTGATGACCTTCGCCCTGGACATCGTGGCCATGGTCTTCGGGATGCCGCGGGCGCTGTTCCCCGCGCTCGCGACGCACCAGTTCCACGGCGGGATCGAGACCGCCGGCTACCTGTACGCGGCTCCCGCGGTCGGCGCCCTGCTCGCCTCGCTGACCGGCGGCTGGATGAGCCGGGTGCACAAGCAGGGCGCTGCGGTGGTCTGGGCGATCCTCGGCTGGGGTGCTGCGATCACCCTGTTCGGGCTGTCGTCCTCGCTCCCGGTCGGTCTGTTGTTCCTGGCCGTGGCCGGCGCAGGCGACACGGTCAGTGCCGTCTTCCGGTCGACCATCCTGCAGACGGCCGTGCCCGATGCCTTGCAGGGCAGGCTGTCCGGGATCTTCACCGTGGTCGTCGGCGGAGGCCCGCGGCTCGGTGACCTCGAGGCGGGCGCTGCCGCCAGCCTGGCCGGCAACGCGTTCTCGGTCATCTCGGGCGGCATCATCTGCATCGCGTTGACGCTGGTGCTGTCGGCGGCCGTCCCGGCGTTCGCGAAGTACGACTCGCGCGTCGCCAAGCAGCGTGAGCCCGTACCGGTCGGCTAACCCAGCGCTTTGGCCACGACCGCGAGGTCGGCGACCAGACCGTTGTACGCGGCTTCGCGGTCGTCCGCCCGGAGCACGGCTGACGGGTGCAGGGTCGCCAGGATGAACACGTCGCGACCGGAGCTGTCCTCCTCGAAAAGGTCCGGCTCGCCGGCGAAGGGACCCGTCGCCGGCGGCCAGGGCAGGAGAACGCCGCGCTGCTTGCTGACCCGGAAACTGCTGCCCAGCAGGGACTGTGCCGCCGTTGCGCCGAGCGCAACCACCACCTGCGGGTCGAGCAGGACCAGCTCCGCGGCGAGCCACGGCCGGCATGCTGACACCTCCCACGCCTCCGGCTTCGCATGGATCCGCCGCTTGCCGGGTGCCGCCTGGGTGAACTTGAAGTGCTTGACAGCGTTGGTCACGTAGGCCTCGGAGCGGTCAATGGCAGCGTCGGCCAGCGCCTTGTCCAGCAGGGCGCCGGCTGGGCCCACGAACGGCTCGCCCTGCCGGTCCTCCTGGTCCCCTGGCTGCTCGCCGACGAGGACCACCCGGGCGCTGGCCGGACCCGAACCGAAGACCACCTGCGTGGCGCGCTCGTACAGGTCGCAGCCACGGCATCCGGCTGCGGCCTTGCGCAGCGTGCCGAGGTCACCGCTGGACGGGATGAACGGGGTCGCGTCGCCCTGCTTGCGTTCAGCCATGACTCTGCGCTACCCGGCAACAAGATCGCCACGCGGACCGGTTGACCGGTGATCGTCCGGGGCAGGGCATTCTCATGCGCCTGTCGGTGACCAGTGACCTGTGGTGGAAGAACGCGATCGTCTACTGCGTCGACGTGGAGACCTTCGCCGATGGCAACGGTGACGGGATCGGCGACCTGCCGGGGCTGACCGAGCGGATCGACTACCTCGCCGGGCTGGGGGTGACCTGCCTGTGGCTGCTGCCGATCTACCCGTCGCCGCGCAGGGACGACGGCTACGACATCACCGACTTCTACGGCATCGACCCGAGGTTCGGCACCATCGGCGACTTCGTCGAGCTCGTACGGACGGCAGGCGATCGCGGCATCAAGGTGCTCGTCGACCTGGTCCTCAACCACACCTCCGACCAGCACCCGTGGTTCCAGGACGCGCGCAGCAACCCGGACTCGCCGTACCGCGACTGGTACGTCTGGTCCGACGAGAAGCCGGCCGACACCAAGACCGGGATCGCCTTCCCTGACAAGGAGAAGAGCACCTGGACCTACGACCGCAAGGCGCACGCGTTCTACTTCCACCACTTCTACCGGTTCCAGCCGGACCTGGACATCGACAACCAGGCGGTACGGGACGAGCAGGAGCGGATCGTCGGCTTCTGGCTGGAGCTGGGCGTCGCCGGGTTCCGGTGCGACGCGATCCCGTTCTACCTCGACGTCGACGGGCAGAAGCCGAGCACCGGGGACCCGCACGTCCACCTGCGCCGGCTCCGTGGCTACCTGTCCCGGCGCAGAGGCGACGCGATCATGCTCGGCGAGGTCAACGTACCGTCGAAGGACCTGCCCTCCTACTTCGGCGGCGACGACGGCGACGAGCTGCACATGTCCTTCGCCTTCCCGGTCATGCAGGCCATCTGGCTGTCCCTCGCCCGGCAGCACGCGGCGCCGCTGATCCACGCGCTCGACGACCTGCCGGCGTTGCCGGAGACCGGACAGGTCGCGCAGTTCCTGCGCAACCACGACGAGCTGACGCTGGACCAGCTCACGGCCTCGGAGGTCGCGGAGGTCTTCGCGGTGTTCGCCCCCGACGAGCAGATGCGGCTGTACGGCCACGGCATCCGCCGCCGGCTCGCGCCGCTGCTCGGCGGCGACCCGGCCAAGCTGCGCTGCGTACAGAGCCTGCTGTTCTCCTTGCCCGGCACGCCCACCCTGTTCTACGGCGACGAGTACGGGCTCGGCGACAACCTCGACCTGCCGGACCGGCTCGCCGTCCGGACCCCGATGCAGTGGTCGCCGCGGCGCAATGGAGGCTTCTCGACCGCCGAGGACGCGGACCTGGTCCGGCCGGTGCGGCCCGACGGCCCGTACGGCTACCGCAGGTGCAACGTCTCTGCCCAGCGCCGGGACCCGGAATCGCTGCTGAACTGGACCGAGCGGCTCGTCCGCACCCGGCGCGAGACGCCGGAGATCGGCTGGGGAGTGTTCTCCCGGCTCACCACCGCCGCGCCCTCGGTGCTCGCGCACCGGCTGGACTGGCAGAGCTCGACGCTGGTCGCGGTGCACAACCTGTCCGACGCGCCGGCGGAGGTGGAGCTGCAGGTCGACGGCCTCGGCGGCGACGCCGAGTGCGAGGAGGTGCTGAGTGACCAGAGCAGCTATCCGCCGCTGCAGGCCCGGCAGCGGCTGACTCTGCCGCCGTGGGGCTACCGCTGGGTTCGGGTGCACCGGCCGGGTCGGGCGCCCTAGAGTCGGGTTCGATGATCAGCGGTCGCGCCGGTCGCAGGACGAGGGAGGTGGCCGTACCTTGTCGGTTCTGCGCCGGATCCCGCTGCGTGCACGCGTTGCCGCGTTGGTGGCCGGCCTCACCGTCGTGCTCGTGGTCGTCGGCCTGGTCACCACGTTCGCGGTCAGCGCCACCCGCGACGCCGACCGGAGGCTGCGCAACCATCTCGACCGTGCCCGGGACGACCTGCAGACGTTGTTCATCGCCTATCTCGACCAGGAGACCGGGCAGCGCGGCTACGACCTCACCTTCCAGGCGTCCTTCTTCCAGCCCTACCTCGACGGCACGGTCAGCGCGGACGCTGCCCTGAAGAGCCTCGAGGCCGCGCTGCCCGACCAGGAGACCAAGGACCAGCTGGCAACGATCGTGTCGCTGCACCGGGCGTGGGTGACCGACGCCGCCCTCCCGCAGAAGGCAGCGGCGGATGCGCATGACGTGGCCAAGGTCAGGGCGCTGGTGGCCAGCGGGGTCGGCAAGGCGCACTTCGACCAGGTGAGGGCCGCGGTCAGCGCGTTGCGCGTCGACCTGGACGGCAGGCGGGCAGTCGCCATCAAGCAGGCCGACCAGGCCGGTCGCCGGGTGTTCTGGGCGCTGGGCGTGGGCGCAGCCGCCCTGCTCGCGGCGATCGTCATCGCCGGCTGGTTGCTCCGCCGCTGGGTCCTCCGGCCCACCTTGGCCCTGCAGCGGCAGCTGCGCCGGGTCGCGGACGGAGGGTACGGGGACCGGATCGAGGCAGCAGGACCGCCGGAGATCGCGGCCGTGGCGGCCGATGCCGAGCTGATGCGCGAACGCATCGTCACCGAGCTGGACCGGTCGCGGCAGGCCATCGAGGCGCTCTACCAGAGCGGCCCGGTCGTCACCGGGCTCCGTGCAGAGCTCGCCGCCACCCCCTCACTGTGGCTGCCCGGGCTGGCGCTGCACGGGGTGCTCAGCGCGGCGGAGGGCATCCTGGCCGGCGACTGGTACGACGCCGTACCGCTGGCCGACGGCCGTACCGCGGTGCTGATCGCCGACGTCTCCGGCCACGGCGCAGCGGCCGGCCTGGTCGCCCTCCGGGTCAAGCTGTCCCTCACCTCCGCTCTCTCGCTCGGCCTGGGCCCTGCGGCCGCGCTGGCCCATGCGACGTCGACCTTCGCCGGCGAGGAGGAGCGGTTCGCGTCCTGCGTGGTGGTTGTCGTCGACCCGGTCGGCGAGCAGCTCACCTGGGCCAACGCTGGTCACCCCCCGCCGCTGCTCTACGCGCCCGGCGCCGAGCCGGACCACGTCGAGCTGGAGCCGACCGGGCCGCTGCTGTCGTACTTCGACGGCGACTGGACGGAACGGACGATCCCGTTCCACCGGGGACAGCTGCTGCTCGGCTACACCGACGGGCTGGCCGAGGCGCGCGACGACGAGGGCCGGCAGTTCGAGACCGAGGGGATCCTGCGGGCGCTGGGCGAGCTGCCCTCCGCCAACCCGGTCGCGGCGGTCGTCGCCTGCATGGCGGCCGTACGGAGCCACGCAGTCGACCTGCGCCGCGACGACGTCACCGTCGTCGCCGTCGCCCACGAGACCTGATCGCCGTGGAGTACGCCGAGGTGTTGCGCCGGCGCCGGATGGTGCGCCGGTTCACCGAGGAGCCGGTGCCGGACGACGTGCGGGAGCGGATCCTGGCCGCCGCCGTACGGGGGCCGAGCGCGGGGTTCACCCAGGGCTGGGCCTTCCTGGTCCTCGAAGGGCCCGAGCAGACCGGCCGGTTCTGGACCGCGTCCGGCGCCGACCTCGATGCGCCGGACCGCTGGCTCGAGGGCCTCCGCAAGGCCCAGCTGCTCGTGCTGCCGCTGTCGTCCAAGGACGCCTACCTCGACCGCTACGCGGAGCCGGACAAGGGCTGGGCCGACCGCGACGAGGACCGCTGGCCGGTGCCGTACTGGCACGTCGACGCGGGGATGGCCGCCCTGCTGATGCTGATGACCGCCGTCGACGAGGGCCTCGGTGGCTGCTTCTTCGGGGTTCCCCGTACCGCGATCGAGCCGGTACGCCAGGCCTTCGGGGTGCCGCAGGCGTGGGCGCCGGTCGGGGCGGTCGCCATCGGCCATCCCGAGCCGGGCACCGGCAGCAGCACCCGCCGCCGGCGCAAGCCGCTGGAGGAGGTCCTGCACCGCGGCTCCTGGCGCTCCTAGTCGACGCCGGCCACCACGACCCGGTCCCTGCCCTGCGCCTTGGCCGCGTACATCGCCTTGTCGGCCTCCTCGAGCAGCACCGCGCCGTCCGTACGGGACACGGCCCGGCAGGCCCCCCCGACCGAGATCCGCATCTCGACCATGGCGGTGCCGACGCAAAGCGGGGTACGGCTGACCGCGTGGCGCAGCTCTTCGGCCCGGTTCCGCAGCGTCTCGGGGTCGTGCACGGAAGGCAGCAGCACGACGAACTCCTCGCCGCCCCAGCGCGCCAGCACGTCGGTCGGCCGGATCGCCTGGCGCAGCCGGTGGGCAGCGGCGGTGAGGGCCGCGTCGCCGACCAGGTGCCCGTGCGAGTCGTTGATCGACTTGAAGTGGTCGATGTCGAGCATGAGCACGGCGACCGTGTCCCCGGTCAGCCCGCAGCGCAGGACCTGCCGGTACAGCAGCTCGGTGAAGTGCCGCCGGTTGTGCAGCCCGGTCAGGTCGTCCAGCCTGGCCGCGGTCTCGGCGGCCAGGCGGGCCCGTTCCAGCGCGACGGCGTGCTCGCCCGCCTCGACCAGCCGGGTCTGCAGGGCCTCCATCCGGTTGCGCAGCTCGGTGATCTCCACCACCACACCGTCGAAGATCACGCTGTCACCCTCGGCGCGACGCGGCATGGTCCGCTCGAGCATCCAGCGGGTGACGCCGTCCAGGCCGACCAGCCGGTACTCGATCGCGGTCGGCACCTGGGCGCGCAGGTCGTCATGCGTCCCGGTGTAGACCTCCCAGTCGTCCGGGTGGACGGCTGACTCCCAGATCAGCGAGGCCTGGGTGCCCTCGACGTCGCCGCCCAGCAGCAGGCCGTTCTGGGAGCCGCTGACCAGCTCGCGGTACTCCCCGTCGGGCAGCAGCAGGCCGGTGTAGACCACGCAGGGCGCGTTGGCGAGGGCCGCCAGCAGGGGCTGGGAGCCCTGCGGCCACCCGAGGTCGACCATGGTTGTGAGTATGGGGCGGGAGCCCGACCGATGTGCGCTTGTTCGCCGCTGAAAAGGTCAGACATCGGTGCCCCCGACAGGACTCGAACCTGTGGCCTACCGCTTAGGAGGCGGTCGCTCTATCCGCCTGAGCTACGGGGGCGGGCAGACCAGGCGACGACCGGCGGCTTCCGGCGTGCGCCCAGCGCAGCTCAGCGTACCCACCCTCAACCGTGGGACAGCGCACCCCGTCTCCCAGCCAGGACGTCTACTCTGGTGCCCGAGGTGCAGGTCCCTGTGAGTTCCGGCGTACGTGGGGTGTCTTCTACGCTTCTGGGGTTCACTGTCCTGAATGCTGTCGTACGTCCGGTTCGGCCACTCGGCCGGGCCGGTGTGTCGTTCTGCTGGCGCGCCGCGGGCCGCCGGGAGAGAGGAGCCACGGCCGTGCGCCGTCTGCTGTCCGTTGTCGCTGCCACCGCCGTCGGCGGCTTCCTTGCCCTTGCCCCGGCCGGCTCCGCGCTCGCCGCGAGCTCCGTCACCGGCCTCGCGGCCACTCCCGGCGAGGCGCAGGTGGTGCTGACCTGGGTCAACCCGGTCCCGGCGCCGCTGCACGTCGTCGTCCGCGAGGCGGCCGGTACGGTCGCGCCGCAGACCGTGGCCGAAGGTGCCGACGTGCCGCTCGCGAGCGCGACCAGCGCCGTCGCCACGGGGCTCGCGTACGGGACCCAGTACTCGTTCTCGGTCTTCACCAGCGACGTCACTACCACCTCGGCGCCGATCTCGATCACGTCCGCCCCGTCCGCGGCCACCAGCCTGTCGATCGGTGTGCATGCTGCCGTCGTGACCTTCGGCACCAAGAGCGAGGTGAGCGGCCGGCTGCGCCGCAACGTCGACCAGGCCGTCGTCCCCGGCGAGCAGGTCACGCTCTTCCAGCGGGCCACCGGCACGACCGCCTGGGTCGGGTGGGCCGCCAAGACCACCGACGCGGACGGCATCGTGCGGTTCACGGTGTCCTTCGGCCGCAACACCGAGTTCAAGCTGGTGCACACGGGGGTCGCGTTCTACGGCAGCACCGAGTCCAAGGTCGCCGGCCTCACGGTCAACCCCAAGGTCTCCGTCTCAGCTCCTGCACTGGCAAAGACCTTCGGCACCGTGACCGTGAGTGGCAAGGTCTCTCCGGCGGCCAACAAGCAGACGGTCTACCTGCAGCGCTACACCAACGGCTGGAAGACCTCGCTGGTGGCCAGGACCAATGCCAAGGGCGCCTACACCTTCGCGCTGCACCCCACCACCAAGGTCGTCTACAAGCTGCGGGTCTACCTGCCGGCCGGTACGGCCCACGTCGCTGCACTCTCCCCCAAGTCGACCGTCACGGTCGGCAACCGTGACCTCGTCCAGGGGATGAGCGGCGCTGACGTGCTGGCCCTCCAGCAGCGGCTGGCGGCTCTGCACTACGACATCGGTGCCGTGAACGGGACCTACAGCTACGACACCTTCCACGCGGTCACCGCGTTCGAGAAGGAGCAGGGGCTGACCCGCGACGGGATCGTCTCGGACAAGGTGCGGACCGCGCTGGCCAAGCCCAAGGTCCCGGTGCTGCGCTTCCCGGTGCCGGGGCGCAGCTTCGAGGTCGACAAGACGCACCAGGTCGTGATCATGGGTCTCGACGGCCAGGTCGTCCGGATCATCGACTCGTCCACCGGCTTCGGTGGCAACTACGTCTACGCCGGTGTGACCTACCAGGCGCTGACGCCGGAGGGCGCGTTCACCATCGAGCGCAAGATCGACGGACTGCGGATCAGCCACCTCGGCGCGCTGTGGCGGCCGGCCTACTTCTTCCAGGGCTGGGCGATCCACGGCAACGGCTCCGTCCCGAACCACCCGGCCAGCCACGGCTGCGTCCGGATCACCAACTCGGCGATGGACCGGCTGTTCGACCTGCTGACCGTCGGCAGCCCGGTGCACGTCTACAGCTGAGTGCGGCAGTTGCGTGAGGCGGTGGGTACAGATCCGGGGCTTCGCTGCGCCGCTCGGATCCCGCAGCCCGAGGCTGCGTGAGCGTTGGACGCGGTGGGGCGCGTCCGGCGGCTAACGCAGGGCCGAGGTGGCCGAGCCCGCCACGCTCTATACGCACCCGCCTCACGAAACTGCCGTAGCACGGCTACCGCTGAGCAGCATCCCGAACGGGACCCAGCCGCGTGGTCAGCTCCCGCCGGAGCTGGCCACGCTGTTGTTGTTGCTGGGCGCTGGGGCGGTGGTCGTCGGGCTGGCCGTCGTGGGGTTCGTGCCGGTCAGGGTGGACGGGGCATTGGCCGTCGAGGCAGCCAGCGTCGCCGTTGACGGCGAGAGCGCCAGCCCGGCGGTGAGGACAGCCGTGCCGGCGATGGCGCCGGCCGCACCGACGGCGGTGAAGGTGCGGACCCGGTGCCGGGCCCGCTCCCTCGCTGACGTCGAGCCGCGGGAAA
>JAWWOM010000305.1:0-6522 GCA_033851655.1 Frankiales bacterium | reverse complement strand
GAGGACGTACGGGCTCGGCTGGCGGTGCTCTCCGAGGTGCCGCACCTGTGGACGGAGGCGGTCCGGCGGTGGTCGACGATGGCCGATCCCTACCGCTCCCCCGCCGGCCCGGACCAGAACTCCGAGTACCTGTTGTGGCAGACCCTCGCTGGGGCGTGGCCGATCTCCCTCGAGCGTGCGCAGACCTACATGGAGAAGGCGACCCACGAGGCCAAGCAGCGGACGGCCTGGATCGACGCCGACGTCCCGTACGACATCTCGATCGGTGACTTCGTCGCCGGAGTCCTCGGGGACACGGCCTTGTGCGCGGACATCGAGGCGTTCGTGGTCGACTCGCTGCTCGTGCCCGGCCGGGTGAATGCCCTTGCCCAGAAGGTCATCCAGCTCACCATGCCGGGGGTTCCCGATGTCTACCAGGGCACCGAGCTGTGGGACCTGTCCCTCGTCGACCCGGACAACCGGCGGCCGGTGGACTACTGGCTGCGCGCCCGGCTGCTGGCATCGCTGGAGTCAGGCACCCTGCCGGGGCTGGGCGAGGGCGACGTGCACGACAAGGGCGCGGCCAAGCTGCTCGCGGTGAGCCGGGCCCTGTCTCTGCGCCGGCGACGGCCGGAGCTCTTCGACGAGTCAGGCAGCTACACGCCGCTGGCCGCGGTCGGACCGGTGGCCGGCCATGTGATCGCGTTCAGCAGGGGTGGCGGCGCGGTGACGGTCGCACCCCGGCTCACGGTGCGGCTGCAGGGGGTTGGCGGGTGGGGCGACACCGCGCTCCCGCTGCCGGTCGGGCACTGGCGGGACGCGTTCACCGGGGCGGAGTTCGACGGCGGTGTGGTCCGGATGGCAGACCTGCTGGGAGGGTTCCCCGTCGGGCTGCTGGAGCGCAT
This sequence comes from Frankiales bacterium, assembly GCA_033851655.1. GTDB lineage: Bacteria > Actinomycetota > Actinomycetes > JAWWOL01 > JAWWOL01 > JAWWOL01. The sequence goes on along the minus strand of JAWWOM010000305.1, from coordinate 5,638 downwards.
CCCGCGCTGAGCGGTGAGCGGTCAGCGACGACTCCCCGTTTCCCCTCCGGTGCGGCACACTGGGCAGATGCGGATCGGGCTGATCGCGCCGCCGTGGCTGCCGGTGCCACCGCCGAAGTACGGGGGTACGGAGGCGGTTGTCGACCGGCTGGCCCGCGGCCTGCTGGCCCGGGGCCATCAGGTGGTCCTCTTCGCGACCGGCGACAGCACCTGCCCGGTTCCCCTGCTCTGGGTCTACGAGGAGGCGCAGCGTCCGCTGCTGGGGCAGGTGGTCGTCGAGCTCCGCCAGCTGATCCACGCCTACGACGCCCTGCAGGACTGCGACATCGTCCATGACCACACCGTTGCCGGGCCGGTCTATGCCCTGCGCTACCAGGACCTGCCGGTGGTCGTGACGGCGCACGGCGCCTTCGAGGGCGGGATCAACGACCTCTACCGGGCGGTGGCGGACCGGGTGCCGGTGATCGCCGTCTCCCACCACCAGGCGTCGACCGCGCCGATCGAAGCCGTTGCCGTGATCCACCACGGCATCGACCTCGACCTGTGGCCGGTGGGCCCGGGTGGCGGGGACTACTACTGCTACGTGGGCAGGATGGCTCCGTACAAAGGGGCTCGGGAGGCGGCGCTGATCGCGCTCCAGGCGGGGGTACGGCTGCTCCTCGCAGCCAAGATGGACGAACCGGCGGAGCAGGAGTACTTCCACACCGAGGTGGAGCCGCTGCTCGGGGACGGCATCGAGTTCCTGGGCGAGATCGGCGGCGAGCGGCACGCCAGGCTGCTGGGCGATGCCATCGGTCTGATCAACCCGATCTCCTGGGACGAGCCGTTCGGACTGGTCATGGTCGAGGCGCTGGCCTGTGGCACGCCGGTGCTGGCCTTCCCGCGTGGGGCGGCGCCGGAGATCGTCAGGGACGGGGCGGGTGGGCTGCTCTGCCAGGACATCGCGGAGGCCGTACGGCGGCTGCCCGAGCTGGCCGGGTTGGACCGGTCGGCGGTCCGGGCGGAGGCCGAGGCGCACTTCTCCACCGAGCGGATGGTCGACGAGCACCTCGCGGTGTACGCCTCCGTCATCGCCGGCCGGGGGGTCAGCCGAGAGCAACGCCCGCGGGTTGTGGTCGATCTAACAGATGCAACCCCGGCGCAAGCCCACTGATCCGGGTCCCGGCGTCGCCGAGCTCGATGGTGAGGCCGGTACCGATCGGGATGCGGCTGACGATGAGATCTGTGACGCTCGGCGGCAGTACCGGGGCCAGCCACACCCGGCCGTGGGGCAGCTCCGGGTCGAGCCGGAGCAGCAGACGGACGAACTGCAGCGGCGTGGCGGCCGCCCATGCCTGCGGCGAGCAGGACGCCGGATAGGCCACTGGTACGGGGATGTCGTCGCGGGCGATGCCGCTGAACAGCTCCGGCAGCCGGCCGCCGGTCTGAGCAGCCGCGTCCAGCATGCCGCGGATCACGGTGTGCGCGTGCTCCACGAACCCGTACCGGATCAACCCGGACACCACGATCGCGTTGTCGTGCGGCCAGACCGAGCCGCAGTGGTAGCTCATCGGGTCGTAGCTCGCCATGCCGGCGGCCAGGGTACGGATGCCCCAGCCGCTGAACATCTGCGGCGAGAGCAGCAGGTCGGCGACGGCAGCTGCCTTGTCCTCGTCGATGATGCCGCTCCACAGGCAGTGGCCCATGTTGCTGCCGAGCGCGTCGACCGGCCGCTTGCCGGCGTCGAGGGCCATGGCGTACCAGCCCTTGTCCGGGAGCCAGAACGCCTCGTTGAACCGGCGGCGCAGGGCGGTCGCCTTGTCGCGGTAGCGCCCGGCTGTCGCCTCGTCCCCGGCGTCCTCGGCCAGATGCGCGCGGGCCAGATAGGCGGCATAGACGTAGCCCTGCACCTCGGCGAGGGCGATCGGCGCGCGCGGCTGGGTCCCGTCAGCGAACGGGACGCCGTCCCAGGAGTCCTTCCAGCCCTGGTTCTGCAGGCCTTTGGGCGTCACCCGCTCGTACTCGAGGAAACCGTCGCCGTCCCCGTCCCCGTACTCCTCGATCCAGGCCAGAGCGCGGTCGGCGTACGGCAGCAGCTGGTCGACCACGTCGTCGGCGACCCCCCACTGGTGCAGCTCGCCGAGGAGGACGACGAACAGCGGCGTCGCGTCCACCGTGCCGTAGTAGATGTCGGCGCCGGAGAGACCGGGCGAGGTTGCTGAGGCGAACCGCATCTCGTGCAGGATCCGCCCGGGTTGCTCCTCGGTGTGCGGGTCGACCTTGCTGCCCTGGAACCGGGCCAGGGTCTGCAGCACCCCGAGGGCCAGGTCCGGGTCGGCGATGAGGGACATGTACGCCGTGAGCAGCGAGTCGCGCCCGAACACGGTCATGAACCAGGGGGCGCCGGCCGCGACAGCCACCCGTCGCGGGTCGTCCGAGTCGAACAGCCGCAGCGAGCCGAGGTCCTCGAGCGACCGGTCGATCGCCTGCTGCAGCGCCGGGTCGGTGGTCTGGATGAGCGGCACGCTGCGCCGCCAGGCCTGAATCCGCTGCATCGGCATCGCCTCGTCGACCGACTCGCCACACACGTACCGGGCCGGCAGGGCCTGGCCGTCGAGGGTCAGCGACACGCCCAGGCAGCTGCTCCAGGAGCCTCCGGCCGGGACCACCACCTGCCAGTGGGCGCCTTCGGGCTGCACCACGGCCTCGTCGCCGAAGGTGAAGGCGACCTCGCGCAGGATCTCCGTTCCGCGGTGTACGAGGTAGAGCGTGGAGCCGGCGACGCGGTGCCCCTGCTCGCCCTCGAGCTTGGCCCGACCCTCCTTGACCGCGAACAGGTCCGCGAAGTCGCTGTCCACCCGAAGCCGCAGGTGCAACCGGATGTCGTAGGGGTTGTGGTTGCGCACGGTCAGGTCCTCGCGCATCCCGGAGCCCACGTAGCGGCGGCGGACGACCAGGATCGGGCTCTCGCGCTCGGGGGCACCGGGCCGGCGGACCCGAGAGACGAAGGTGCCGGCGAATGGATGCTCCACCGCCACCGCGAGCGGCTCAGGGACGACGCCCTCCACCGAGAACTCCAGCCGGGACAGCAGTCTGGTGTCCAGCACGAACAGGCCCTGGATGGTGCCCGGATGGATGTCGCCGCCACGGCCGGACAGGGTGAAGGACGACTCGTCGACGAGGGTGACCATGCCGCCGCTCGCCACGGAGGGGCTCTCACCGGCGAACGTCCAGGGTTCGTCCATGGCATCGATCCTAGGACCCACGGAGCCTGCCCCGGAACGGCCTGCGGGTGACGGTTCACCAGCTCGGAGCACCACCGAAATCCGGTTGTTACGCAGCGGACCTACGCTCTGCCGGGTGACTTCCCTGATGAGCCCCGGTACGGCCTTGTTGGTCATCGACGTGCAGGAGTGCGGGCGCCAGCCCTACGACGAGGCCGGCATCGCGATGATGACCGGGTACGACGCCCGCGTCGCCCGGATCGCCGCCCTCGTCGACGCCTTCCGCGCCGGTGGCCTGCCGGTCATCTGGAGCCAGGAGGTGCACCGACCCGACCTGGCCGACATCGGGCGTGAGCTCGACGGCAGTGAGGGGGTGCACTGTGTCCAGGGCGTCGCGGGGACCGAGATCGTCGCGGAGCTGCAGCCCCTGCCGGACGAGCACTTCATCCAGAAGCGCCGCTACTCGGTGTTCTTCGGCACCGACCTCGAGATCATCCTGCGTGGCATGGGCATCACGACCCTGGTTCTCGTGGGCGGCCTCACCGACGTCTGCGTCCACTACACCTTCGTCGACGCGCACCAGCGGGACTTCTTCGTACGAGTCGTGACCGACTGCGTCGGCGGATCAAGCACGGACGCGCACGAGTCGGCGCTGACCGCGATGCGCTACCTGCAACGCGACGCCTGGGTGACCAGCTCGGACCTGGTCGGACGCTCCCTTTCCGCTGCGCTGTGACCGGCGTACTGCGGATCATCCCGCTCATCCTCGGCTGGGAGGAGCTGCCGAAGTCGTTCTCCGTGTACGGGGCCGACGCCGGCATCAGGCTTCGCGAGCCCGTGCCGGGCATCCTGCTCCAGCTCGACGGTGGCTGGATGCTGCTGGACACCGGCTTCAACCCCAGCCTGATCCGGGATCCCCAGCTGTACCAACGGTTTCACGGCTCGAACCACAACATCGCGGCATTCCTGCCACCCGGCGACGGAGATCCGCTGGAGGAGGCGGTCGAACAGGTCGGCCTCGCGCTGGAGGACGTCACCGTCGTCGCCTTGAGCCACCTGCACAACGACCACGCCGGCGGCGTCCGGCACTTCGCGCGCCGCGACGTGGCCGTACACGTGCAGAAGCGCGAGCTGGACTACGGGCTCGGTGCCCAGCACCCTGACCAGGAGCGGCACGGCATGTTCCGGATCGACTACGACGACCCGGCGATCAGCTGGGCCGTCGCCGATGGTGACCAGGAGATTGCGCCCGGTGTCACCGCGATCCTGACCGCCGGCCACACGCCTGGGCATCAGAGCTTTGTCGTGGATCTCGACGAGTCGGTGGGTGGCGGTGGGTTCGTCTTCGCCTTCGATGCCGCCGATCTGCAAGAGAACATTGACGACGAGAGGCCAGTCGGTGGCACCATCGGGGTTCACCCCGACGAGACCCTCGAACCGTTGCTGCGGCTCAAGGCGATCGCCGCCGAGAAGGGCTACCGCATGGTCCCTGGCCACGACCCGGACGTGTGGCCCCTGCTGATCAAGGAGTTGAGCTGATGAGCCTCTTGCCCCAGGCCGGCGGGTGGCGTCGCGACGGGATCGCCGTCGGCGACGAGCCGCTGCGCGAGACGCAGGACGTGATGTGGCTGCAGGTCGGCGACGACTACGCCGACATACGACTCGGCGAGGACAAGCGCTGGGCGTTCGCCGGCGTCACCACCGTCGCCGGGACCAGGGTGACCTGGGCCCACGTCGTGGAGACCCAGGGCGACAACTTCGAAGACACCGGTGAGATGGTGGCCATCCCCGGTGGGTTCGCCGAGAGGGGCAGCCTTCACGACGGCCAGCCCTATCTCGAGCTCTGGCGCGACGTCCCCGGCCCGGTCACCCCGGCCCGGTCCGCGGTCGCCGGCCATGGCACCGTACGGGTCGTCCGCCTGGGTGACCGCGCGCTGTGGGTGACGCCGACCGGGGCCGTGCGGCTGTTGTTGGTCGACGGGGGCTGGACCATCGACGCGGTCGTGGACACGCAGCCCGAAGGTGTCGCTGCGTTCATGACCTCTGGCGCGGAGTGTCCGGCCCTGTTCCTCGACGCGCTGCAGGTCTCCTACGCCGAGTAGTCATCATGCCGCCGGTTCAGAACGGTGGTGGGCCTGGGTCGGGTGGTGGTTCTGGTTCGTCGGCGTAGTCGTGGGGGGTGGTGGGGAACTCGGCGCCGTGGGGGCTGGTCCAGGTGAGGACACCGTTGGCGTCGCCTTGACATGTCCAGCCGCCGTGGGTTTTCGCGATGTGGCCGATCCGGGACAGGCAGGCGATGTTGGTGGCGGCGGTGTGCCCGCCGTGGCCGGGGTGGTCCGGGTCGAAGGGTTGGATGTGGTCGGCGTCGCCGAGGTAGGCGGAGCGGTGGGAGCCGGGGAACCGGTCGTGGACGTCGCGGGCCTGGGTGAAGGCGC
>JAWWOM010000274.1:0-3789 GCA_033851655.1 Frankiales bacterium | reverse complement strand
GGGCCAGTCGTGCTGGTCAGCTCCCGGGCGTCATAGAGGGTCAGCCCGCCGGGCAGCTGCGCCTGGGCCCACCAACCGCTCGCCCGCAGCCGGCCCAGCCGGTTGACGTTCTCCTGCACACCCTTGGGCAGGACCGCGGTCGCCGTCACTGTCTGCAACGCCGGGTCGGCCTGGTCGACCTGGAGCGAGGTGTACGACACCTGGCTGTAGACGTTGCTCTGCGCGTCGAAGGTCTGCCGTTGGACCAGCAGCGACGTGTCCTTGTCGACCCAGTACTTGGCGGCGACCCGGCCCGTCTGGGTCGAGGCCTCGATCACCACCGAGCTGCGGCCGAGCATCGGCGCGTCACCGACGTTGCTGAGCTGGTAGTGCTGCTTGAGCAGCGCCAGCGGGTCGTTGGACAACGGGTTCGCCGAGGAGACGGCCGCGGTGCTGTCCGTGGTCTCGTAAGCCTGGCCGGTCATGCCGAGCTGGTCGGCGTACAGATAGGTGTGGCCGGGGACATGGCTGACCCCGACCAGGTGGGTCGAGTTGTCGATCATCACCAGCTGGACGCCGTGGTAGTAGCCGATCTGCGAGCGCTTGTAGGCCCGCTCGAGTATCGCCACCGGGTCGCTGCCGGCATCGGTCGCGGGGATCGCCGCCGTCATCCCGACCGTCCCGACGGCAGCAGACGTGCCGCCCCCGAAGGGCACAGCCAGGGCACCCCCGGCGACACAGGCCGCAGCCAGCAGGCTCCGCCGCGGGGTCCACCGGTGCCGGGGGGCAGCAGCCGTGGACTCCAGCGCCAGCGACAGGCTCACGGCCTGGCGCCGACGAGGGCCGGCCGGAACGGAACGCTGGCCGGCACCGCGCCGAACGGAATCTCGCCGGTGGTCTGCGCGTGCTCGAAGGTGAAGGTGTCGACGGCCGGCACCACGGTCGGCGTACTCTGCCCGCCGCCGAGGGCGAAGGCGCTGACCCCGAGCGCGAGGACGGAGACCCCACCGGCCATGGCGTACCGGACGCCCCTGCGCCCGTACGGCCGGGCGTGGTCGGACCGGAGCAGGCGAGCCGGCCGGCGGCGGGCCCGTGAGGGCAGATGTACCCGGTGCCGCGGGGGGGTCGGCCCGTGCCAGTCGTCCGGGCCGAGCTCGAGCTCCGGCGCGCCGAGCGAGCCCATCGCGGAGAGCCGGTCGAACAGACCCGCCGGTGGCAGCGGCTCGGTCAGCTCGCCGAGGCGGGCCTTGAGCCGGCGCTGGCCGGCGACTTCGTCGCGGCAGCCGTCGCAGTTGACCAGGTGGGCCAGCGCAGCGTCACGCGCGTCTGCCCCGAGCTCGCCATCGGCGAGGGCCGCGGCCCGCTCCCCGAGACACCGGTCGGCATGGGAGCGTCTCACGACGTCGCCTCGCCGGGGGCACGCGGCGACTGTGGCGCCTTGGGATCACGGTGGGCGAGGGCGGCACGCAGCTGGGTACGGCCCCGGTGGATGCGGCTGCGTACGGTGCCGAGCTTGATGTCGAGGACGTCGGCGATCTCCTCGTAGGACAGCCCCTCGATGTCGCAGAGGACGACGGCTGCGCGGTACTCCGGCAAGAGCGCGTCGAGCGCGCTCTGGACGTCGTGGTCGAGGTGGGTGTCGTCATAGATCTGGGCAGGCGTGGCCTCGCGGCCCTTGATCCGCTCGGCGTCCTCGGGCAGCCCCTCGAACCGGATCCGCGCCCTGCGCCTGACCATGTCGAGGAACAGGTTGGTGGTGATCCGGTGCAGCCAGCCTTCGAACGTCCCGGGCTGGTAGTCCTTGAGCGAGCGGAAGACCCGGACGAAGACCTCCTGGGTGAGGTCCTCGGCGTCGTGCTGGTTGCCGGTCAGGCGGTAGGCAAGCCGGTAGACCCGTGCGCTGTGCTCGCGCACCACGGCGTCCCACGTCGGCGGGGTCCAGGTGTCCACACCTGTATTGACGTGCGGCAGCCCGTTCTGGTTGCCTCCCCTGGCCACAGCCTGCCCCTTTTGCCGGGAAACTCTCAGGAACCGGTGGCCGGCAGCAGGCGCCGCGTCGGTCCCCGGACTGATCCTGGCGCTGGTCGTGGCACTGGCTGACACCTGCTTGCCCGCTCTCGTCGTCACCGGATGTTCTGGCCTGCTTTCCGACAACGCCTCGACCGGCCCCGTGGTTCCCGCCTTCGGTGATCGCGGGAGTCGGGTTGGTGCACTACGCTGCCCCGAACGGATCCCCGCTGGAGGACACCATCAGCCAGGTCAGCTCGCGAGCCGGCAGCGCGTCGAACGAGGCTGCCCAGGCTGTCGCGTACGCCGCCGGCTGGCTCTCGGAGGACGCGCCGGTCCTTGCGGCCAGGGACCGCGGCCGCGAGCTCGGACTGCCGGAGGTCGACCCCCTGGTGGGGTCCACCCTGCGCTTCCTGGCCACGCTCGTGGGTGCCCGTACGGTTGCCGAGGTCGGCACCGGCGCCGGGGTCTCCGGGCTGTGGCTGCTGCGCGGCATGCGCCCCGACGGCGTCCTGACCAGCGTCGACGTCGAGGCCGAGCACCAGCGGCTGGCCCGGGAGTCCTTCGCCGAGGCGGGAGTGCCGGCCTCGCGGGCCAGGCTGATCACCGGCAACGCGCTGGACGTGCTGCCGCGACTGGCCGACGGCGGTTACGACCTGGTCTTCTGCCACACCCGGCCTGGTGACTACCCGTCGTTCCTGACCGAGGCCCTGCGGCTGCTGCGCAAGGGCGGCCTGGTGGTGTTCGCTGCGGTGCTGGCCGGGGGCAAGGTCACCGATGCCGCGCTCCGTGACGCGGACACCGTCGCCATGCGTGAGTTCCTGGGAGCCGCACGCGACGACGAGCGGCTGATCCCGCTGTTGCTGCCGGTGGGCGACGGCCTGCTGGCGCTGCAGGTCCGCTAGCCGGGCCGCACCGGCGGTCGCGAAGCTCAGCGCCTGCGGGGCAGGTGCCGGCGGGCCGAGGTGACGATGCTGCTGAAGCCGAGGACCACCGCGGTGCCCAGCATCACGCCGGTCCGGCCGGCCCCGTGCAGGCCGAGGACGGACGCGCCGACCCGGCCGAGCAGCACCCCGAGCCCGAACATGATGACCGCGCCGACGACCGAGGCGACGGTCGTGATGACCGGGCCGACCCGGTGCGCGCTGAGGGCTGAGGGCCGCGCTGGCGCCGTACGGACTGATGTCATGGCTGTCCGTCGGCCGATCCGGCCGATCGCTTGAGCGGGCGCCACCTAGAGTGGACTCATTCGTTTTCTTGACTGATTCCAGAAAACCTGGTGGGGTGGGATCGTGACCCCCGATCCCGAGCAGTCCCTCGAGCTCACCACTCGGCTGCGCGACGCCGGACTGCGGGTGACCTCCCCCCGGCTGGCGGTCCTGGCCTCGCTCCCGGACCGGCACCACCTCGACGTCGAGACCATCGCCCGCGAGGCACGAGGCCGGCTCGGCAGCCTGTCCATCCAAGCCGTCTACGACATCCTGCGGGCGCTCACCGACGCCGGCCTGGTCCGCCGGATCGAGCCGGCCGGCAGTCCGGCGCTGTACGAGACCCGGGTCGGCGACAACCACCACCACGTGGTCTGCCGGTCCTGCGGCAGCACCGCCGACGTCGACTGCGCGGTCGGCCACCGGCCCTGCCTGACCCCCTCCGACTCCTCCGGCTTCGTCCTCGACGAGGCGGAGGTCACGTTCTGGGGCCTGTGCCCCGCCTGCCAAACCGTCCCATCGACCCGGATCAGCCCCACTGATGGAAGGAGCGCGTCGTGACCATCGACGCCAGCAAGCCCACCCTCACCACCCG
>JAWWOM010000229.1:0-14252 GCA_033851655.1 Frankiales bacterium | reverse complement strand
GTCACCTTCACCGACAACGGTGACGGCACCGCCACCATCGGCGGCACGCCCGCCGCCGGCACCGCCGGCAGCTACCCGCTGACCATCACGGCCAGCAACGGCGTCAACCCCGACTCGACGCAGAGCTTCACCCTCACCGTCGGTGCTCTGGCACAGACGATCACCGTCACCTCCAGTCCGCCGTCACCTGCCACCGTCGGCGGGACGTACACGGTCGCGGCGGTCTCGGACTCGGGGCTGGCCGTGGTCTACACGGTCGATGCAGCCAGTGGGACCGCTTGCTCCGTCATCGGTACGACCGTCTCCTTCAACCACGCCGGCCCGTGCACCGTCGACTTCAGCCAGCCGGGCAACGGCACCTACGCCGTAGCGGCGCAGGTCCAGCAGACGTTCACCATCAGCACCGTGGTCACGAGGGTCCAGCTCACACCGTCCTCGGCACACACGGTGTACGGGCAGCCGGTCACCGTGACGGCCGGGGTCACGTTCACCGGCGGGACTCCCGCAGGGACGGTCCAGCTCGCGGTGGACGGCACGGCGTTCGGTGCGCCGATGACCCTGGTCGCCGGCCTGGCGACCAGCGCGGTCCTCTCCGACGCAGCGGGCCGACCGCTGGTGCCGGGCGTGCACACCATCACCGCGACGTTCAGCCCCGCGGACGGCGTGCGCTTCGCGTCCTCCAGCGCCTCCAGCCAGACGCTGGTCGACAAGGCCGCGACGACGGCGGCCCTCGCCGTCCAGCGCCGAACGATCACGGCGACCATCGCCGCCGTCGCGCCGGGCACCGGTACACCCAGCGGCCCCGTGACGTTCAGCCTGAACGGCAGGCAGGTGGGCGTCGCGCAGCTGGTTGCCGGCGCGGCGACCCTCGCGTACTCCGTGCCGCCCGGCCAAACCCAGAACGTGTCCGTCGCCTACGCCGGGGACGCCGACTTCAGTGGGTCCTCCGCCTCCGCCGCACGCCACGACCCGCGGATCGTCGCCGTGGTCACCTCCGCGAAGCCCAAGACGCGGTACGGCTGGTACCGGACGTCAGTGACGGTCACGTTCACCTGCACCGTGGCCGACGCGCCGCTCGCCGGCACGTGTCCTGCACCGGTCCGGCTGACCCGCTCCGGCGCCGGCCAGTCCGTCACCCGCACCATCACTGCGGTCGACGGCGGTGCAGCCACTGCGGTGGTCGACCTGAACCTCGACCTGACTCGTCCGCGGGTGCATGTCGGCGGCGTCCACAATGGTGCGGTCTACACCGGCATCGTCCCGGTCGCCCGATGCGTGGCCACCGACGCACTCTCGGGCATCGCGACGTGCACCACGACCCTGCGGCGCCATGGCGACGCGACGTACTACCGGGTCACCGCCACCGACAAGGCGGGGAACACCGCCACCGCGACCGGCCACTACCGTGTCCTGCCGATCACTCTGGCCGAGGCGCACTTCGCCGGCGGTGCCTTTGAGGTACGTGCCGGCAGCGCTTACAGCCTGATCGTCTACTCCACCACCCGGCCCGTCTACTACGACGCCGCCCCGGTGCCGCTGAGCCCGAGCGGCCGCGACAAGCCGATGATCGCGGCCGGGCACGGTCGTTGGGAGCTGCGGATCACGATGCGGAAGCCCATGCACCGCGGCTTGTGGGACCTCGGCGTCAAGATCGGCGGCACGATGCGAGTGGTCCGGATCCGGGTCCTCTGACCCTGACCCGCGCCTTCTACGGGCCGGACCGGGATGCCTGCTCGGCACCGGTGTCCCTGACGCACGGCCCGCCGCTGGTCCAGTCCAGCGCCGCGACGTAGGGACGCCGCCGGGTGTGATGTTCGTCCCAGGCGTGGAAGACGGCTCGGTCAAAGCCCAGGAGGTCGGTCAGCAGGCTGTTGTGCCCGGGTCCGGTCAACCCGGTCTTGGCGCTGCTGAGGAAGGTCGCGCCGTCGCCCTGCTGGTGCCATGGGCCTTGTGGGTGGCCGGCTGCGGCGAGCGCGACGCCGTAGCCGGCCTGGTGCCAGTTGCCGCCCGAATAACACATCCAGTAGCGGTCGTCGTGCCGCACGACCTGCGGGCCCTCAAGCGTGTGCCAGTCCCGGACGCCTCCGTAGATTTCTCGGTCCGCCTGGTAACGCTGCCAGTCCGCCGTCGCGGTGAGCAGGATCGTGTGCGGTCCGATCGAGAGCATGCTGGTCATGGGCGCCACGGCGATCGAGGTGCCGGGGCGATCGGTGTCCAGCTGGTCGGTGGCGAAGTAGAGCCACCACGAGCCGTCGTCGTCGCGGAAGGGTGAAGGGTCGATGGCAAAGGTCAGGCCTGGAGTGAGGTCGACGCCGACGTCCCGGAAGGGCCCCTGCGGCCCCTCGGCCGTGGCCACGCGCAGGTGATGGTCCTTGTCCCCCACACCAGCCGAGTAGTACATCCAGAAAACCCCGTCTGCCTGCACAACTTCGGGGGCCCAGTACTCTGTGCCCGGCAACGCACCGGGCAGCGGTTCGAGTGCGCCACCCGTGTCGGCCCAGGACACCAGATCGTTGCTGTGGAGCGTCTGGAAGTGCAGTCCGTCGGGCAGCGGTCCCGGCGCGGACCCGTACATCGTGTAGCCAACAGGGCCGGCCACCACGAAGGGGTCGGCACAGTAGCCATCCCACACAGGTTGCAGTGCCGCCTCATCCCGGGGGGTCATCCAACTGCCCCTTGGGCCAGTCGCAGCATCGTCCACGACACAGCAGGCAACGTCACCGTGAGTCCGGCATCGGTGCTCCGCGTGGAGCCGGCGTGGCGGGGCGCGACCCGCTCGGGACTGTCCTGAGTGTTCGCGGCGGCAAGGTCGGCACCCCCGAGGACGAGCTGTTCGACGACGGCGAGCCTGGTCCCGAATGCCCGCAGGTCCAGGCGCAGGTCCGCGGACTCGTCCTGGGAACGGTTGAGGGCGAACACGGTCAGCGCGCCGCTCGCCTCGTCCCACGTCCCGACCACGTCGACGGCCGGCACGTCGCCGAGGCTACGGGTAGGGATGTCGGCGACGCGTGGCTGGGTGAGCAGTACGTCCCCAGCGGCATGGCGCGCGGTCAGCGCGAACGGAAAGAATGTCGTCTGGCGCCAGGCGGCGCGGTCCGGTTCGGTCCGGATCGGTGCGATGACATTGACCAGCTGGGCAAGCGCTGCGATGCCGACCCGGTCAGCGTGACGCAGCAGACTGATCAGCAGCCCGCCAACGACCACGGCGTCCTCGACGCTGTACTCCTCCTCGATCAGCCGCGGACCCGGCACCCACTCGGTCGTGGTGGCAGGGGTTCGCCCGACGTGCCAGACGTTCCATTCGTCGAAGCTGAGCTGCAGCTTGCGCCGGGAGCGCTTGACGGCGCCGACGTGGTCAGAGGTGGCGATGATGCCCTCGATGAACGTGTCCATCGCGTGACCGGACGCGAGCCAGCCGGCCCGGTCGTCCGGGTCATTGGTGAAGTAGGCGTGAACGCTGACGTAGTCGACCACGTCATAGGTGTGTTCCAGGACCGTGGCCTCCCAGGTGCCGAACGTCGGCATGGTCGGCATCGAGCTGCCACAGACCACCAGTTCGATCGTCGGGTCGACGGCTCGCATTGCCTTGGCCGTCTCCGCCGCGAGCCGGCCGTACTCCTCGGCACTCTTGTGCCCGAGCTGCCACGGACCGTCCATCTCGTTGCCCAGGCACCACAGCTTGATGCCGTACGGGTCCGGCACGCCGTGGGCGATGCGGAGGTCCGACATCGCCGTGCCCGCAGGATGGTTGGCGTACTCCAGCAGATTGCAGGCGGCCTCGATGCCGCGGGTGCCGAGGTTCACCGCCATCATCGGCTCGACCCCGGCCTGGTCGGCCCAGGTGAGGAACTCGTTCAGGCCGAAGGTGTTCGGCTCGGTGCTGTGCCAGGCCAGATTGAGGCGGGCCGGCCGGTCCTGCACCGGACCGACCCCGTCCTCCCACCGGTAACCGGACACGAAGTTGCCGCCCGGGTAGCGCACCGCGGTGACCCCCAGCTCGCGAGTCAGCTTGATGACGTCGAGCCGGTGACCGTTGACGTCGGCCTCGACATTGCCAGGCTCGAAGACGCCACCGTAGACACAGCGCCCCATGTGCTCGACGAACGAGCCGAAGAGTCGTCTGGGTACGGGCGCCACGACGAACGTTGGGTCGACGGTGACGTCGCAGGTGATCACATGAGCTCCCAGCAGTAGTGAGGCGGTCGGAGGCCCTTCCGGGGTCACTTGACCCCGGAGGCGGCCACGCCCTGGACGAAGAAGCGTTGCGCCAGCAGGAAGGCGATGGCGAGTGGGCTCAGCGAGATCGCGGCGCCGGCCATCAGCGCCGCGTGGTCGACACCACCCGTGCTGGAGAACAAGGTCAGCGCCGCCGGCAGGGTGCGGTGCGAGATGTCGCTCGTGACCACCAGCGGCCAGAGGAAATCGTTCCACAACGCGGCGAACTGGATGACGAACAAGGAGGCGAGGGCCGGCTTGGACAGCGGCAGGATGATCCGCCAGTACAGGGTGAATGCCCCTGCGCCGTCGACCCTTGCCGCGTCGTCGAGCTCCCGGGGCAGCTGGCTGAAGAACTGCCGGAGCATGAAGATGCCCAGCGCACTCGTCGCGCGCGGGATGATCAGACCATGGGCGGTGTTGAGCCAGCCGAGGTGGAACAGGGTCAGGAACACCGGGATCAGGGTCACCTGAAAGGGGACCATCAGCGTCGCCAGGATGAGGATGAAGACGAAGTTCTGACCCCGGAACTTCAACCGCGCCAGGGCAAAGGCGGTCATCGAGTCAAAGAGGAGCAGCAGCAGCGTGGCACCGCCTGCGAAGACGAACGTGTTGACGATCAGCCGCCCGAATGGCAGCTGGGTCGCCACCGCACGGAAGCCATCCAGGGACCAGTGCCCGGGCAAGATCTGCGCGGGGTGGGCATAGAGGTCCGAGGCCGGACGAAACGCAACCCCGAGCATCCACAGGAACGGAATCACGGTGGCAACGGCCGCCACGCTCAGCACCACCCACGCCAGCGTGCGGCCGACCCGCCGCAGTCGTCGCGTCTCAGTCGACATCGCGGTACCTCAGCGCTCGCAGCTGGACGAGGGAGACGGCCAGGATCAGCAGGAACAGCACCCAGGCGATCGCCGCCGCGTACCCGAGGTCGAAATTCACGAAGCCCTGCTGGTACAGGTATTCGACGATCGACTCGGTGTGGAAAAGGGGACCGCCGCTGGTCATCACGTACGGGAGATCGAACAGCTGCAGTCCCGTGATGGTGGCGATGACGACGACGAAAAGCACGGACGGCCGCAGGGCAGGGAGCGTGACGTGGCGGAACCGGCCCCAAGCGCCGGCCCCGTCGAGACTCGCGGCCTCGTACAGATATTCCGGGATTCCCTGGATGCCGGCCAGCAGGATGATCATCGCGAAACCAAAGTTCTTCCAGATGCCGATGAAGATCAGCGTGGGCAACGCCAGCGAGGTGGACTGGAGCCAGTTCGGCTGGCCCAGGCCCAGGGACCCGAGCCAGCCGTCGACCAACCCCACCTGCGGGTCGAGGACAAACTTCCAGACGATCCCGACCACGGCCAGGGAGGAAATGTAGGGAAAGAAGAACGCCGAGCGCAGCAGCGCGGTGAACCAGGTGGTCCTGCGCAGCATCTCGGCGAGCAGCAGGCCGAGCACCACCTGACCGATGCAGACCGCCGCCGTGTAACCGCAGGTGACCTTCAGTGCGTTCCAGAACCGGTGGTCGTGCAGCATCGTGCTGTAGTTGGCCAGTCCGCGGAACTTGTGGTGCGCTTCGCCGATCGACCAGTCATGCAGGCTCATCCAGCCGGTCTGCACGATCGGCTCGAGGATGAACACCACGATCAGCAGCAGGCTCGGGGCGATGAACACGTAAGCGGGGTTGAACCTCGCGCGCCGGCGGCGTCGGGTTGCCGGCACAGGCGCGGCCGGCGTTCCGGACCGGCCCGTCACGCCTTGCGCTAACGACATTGCTTGCTCCCCGAGGGAAGCCCGGCCGCAGGACGGGGGGGACCTGCGACCGGGCAGCTGTTGACTGTCAGGACTTGCAGCCCGTGATCGAGTTGACCTGACTGTCCGCGCTCTTGGCCGACTTGGCCACGTCGGCTCCGCGGGTGATCTCGCCGATCAGCGGAACGTACACGTCCGAGTCGATCTTCGCGCCGGTTGCGATCCCGGCCAGGTAGAGCCGGGAGCTCGGCAGTGCGGCGGCGAAGGTGGTGGCGTCACCGGTCACGGTCGAGCCCAGGTCCGTCCGCACCGGCGGGAAGCCGCTGATCTTCGAGAACTGGGTCTGGGCCGTCTTGCCGGTCCACCAGGCGAGGAACTCCTCCGCCTGTGCCACGTGCTTTCCTGACTTCGCGACCATCAAGGGCACGGTGGAGCCGAGGGTCACCGGACCGGCAGCCCCGACCGGCACCGGGGCGATGCCCAGGTTGATCCCGGCGGAACGGAAGCCAGCGGCGGCCCATGGTCCGTTGATCTCCATCGCGGCCTTCTTGGCCGAGAACAGGGTGTCCGCGTCAGCACCGGTCTGGCCGACCGGGCTGATGTGGTTCTTGGTGACCAGGTCGCTCCACAGGGTCAGCGCGTCGACGCTCTTCGGCTGGCTCAGCACCGAGCAGCCCTTGGCGTCGATGATGTCCCCGCCATTCATCCATTGCAGGATCGGCCACATCTGGATCGTCGCGTGGTCGGCGAGAGTCAGCCCGTACTGAGTGGGCTTGCCAGCCCCCGTCGGCAGGGTGAGCGCCTTGGCGTCAGCGACGAAGTCGGCCTGAGTCGTGGGTGCCGCTGCGATGTTGGCCTTCGAAAACATGTCCTTGTTGTAGTAGAGGACGAGGGTCGCGAGGTTGGCAGGTACGGCGTAGAGCTGGCCGTTGACGGTGAAGGCCTGCGTGACCGATGCCGGGAAGGCCGCCGACTGGATCTGCGTGTCGCCGGTGCCGACCGCAGAGGTGAGCGGCACGACCGAGTTCGTCTTGATGTACTGGAAGATCGAGTCCGGGTCGGAGCTCGGAGTCGCCAGGTCAGGACCCTGTCCCGTCGCCCATTCCTGCGGCAGCTTCTGGCCGATGGCATCCCACGGCTCGACGTCCATGGTGACCTGAATGTTCGGGTGCGTCGCGTTGAAGCTCTTGATCAACGCGTCGTACGAGGGCTTGTCCGGTCCGGTGAAACCGGTGAGCATGCTCAGCTTGACCACCGGGCCGGAGTTGGGGGCGCTCGTTGCCGCACCTCCGGAGGCCGAGGCGGCCGCTGAGGTCGAGCCCGCGCCGCCGGCAGCCGTGGTCGTGCTCCCCGCCCCCGCAGATGAGGAGCCGCCCCCGCAGGCGGTCACGGTGAGCCCGCACGCCAGGACAGCGGCGAGGGAAAGACGGGAAGAGCTGGTCTTGCGCATGAGCGGTTCTCCTTGACTGGAAGAAGTTCAGCGACGGGTCGTGGTCGTTGGTCGTGCTGCAGTGCGGGCAGAACTCATCGACCGGTCGACTTCAAGAAGGCCGGTGTGTGCGGAGATTCAGTCAGGTGCTGGGCGGGCAGCCGCAGGACTCGCGGACGGTCAGGGTGACGGGCAGCGTTTCCTGCCCGTGTTGCGCGATGCCTTCGATCAGGTCGAGCAGCCGGGTAGCGGCGCGCCGGCCCACGTCAGAGGCTGGTACGGAAACGGTGGTCAGTGCGGGCGTGGTCAGCCTCGACACGCCGAAGTCGTCGTAGCCCACCAGCGCGATGTCCGTGGGCACCCGCAGGTCACGCGACCGCAGCTCGAGCAGAGCGCCGTACGCCATCTCGTCGTTGGCCGCGAAGATCGCCTGCAGGCCAGGTCGCCTGTCGAGCAGCTCCTTCGTCGCCTGCCTGCCGGACTCCTCGCCGAAGTCACCGGCGACCACGAGCGCTTTTCCGGCCACTCGACCCAGACCGGCCTTGAAGCCAGCCAGCCGATCGATGGAGGTCTGGTGGTTCATCGGCCCGCTGATGTGCGCAATGTCCTTGAGGCCGTGGACAACCCGCAAGTGCTCGGTGACAGCCCGGGCGCCGTCGACGTCCGTGACCGCCACACTCACCGCATCGGCAATTGCCGGATAGTGGCCCACCAGAACCACCGGCAGCCCCGAGTCGACCAGTCTCAGCACATTGACATCGTCGACCGCCGCCGAGGCGACGATCGCCCCATCTCCGGCCTTCGAGCGCAACACCCGCTCGTAGGCAACGAGACCGTGCCGTTCGTCAGGGTTGGTAGACACGAGCAACGAAGCACCGCGAGCGTTGAGAACCTCGCTGACACCGACCAGCAGCTGCATGAAGTACGGGTGACCGAACACGTGCTGCCCAGTGTTCGGGACGATCAACGCGATCGTGCCGGAACGCTGGGACCGCAACGATCTTGCCGCAGAGTTGGAGACGTACCCCAGCTGCTCGGCCAAGCTGTGGATCTGCTCCTTGGTCCGCGCTCCGATCCGGGGGTGATCGGCGAGAGCCATCGAGACCGCGCTGACCGAAACACCAGCAGCCGCAGCCACATCCGCCAACGTGACCGCCTTGACTCCGCCTACTCGCCCACTCATCACACCTCCTTTGCTGAAACGTTTGAGCAAAGGGGCAACAGGATCGAGGACCTTCTGCTTCAACGTTTCAGCAGCATGCCTCTCGGGGCGCACAGTCGTCAAGACCGCGTTACCGAATCGCAACACGTCCCCGCCCTGACCAATTCGCCAGCAGGCGTCTCGGTCGTGCACCGCCCGACCTGGGTGCCAGCGGGCTGCCGTCTAGCGCAGCGACCCGGTGACCGGCGCAACCAAGGCCGGGTGATGGGCCGGGCCGGGTAGGCGACCCCCGGCAAGATCGGCCCGGGCGCGTCCGGCAAGTGTGGGGTCGGGCTGGTCCACCGGAATCGGACGTCCGGCCAGCACCACGTCGGCTGACGGCCGGTTGAACAGCCGGCGCACGTTCAGGCTGTAGTTCGTACCGCCCTGCGGTGCCTCCACCGAGCGGACTACGGTCTGGGCTCCGCCGCCGGTAACACTCACCAAGAGCGCCTCGGCTGTCGCGGAACCGAGGCGGGCAACACCGGCGTCGTCGTAGTACTCCTCGCAGAGCACCCAGGTGAACAGCCGAGTGCCGTCTTCTGACCGCCCCAGCACGTCGAGTCCGCAGTACACGCGCCCGTGGAAGCTGGTGCCGATCTGGGCCTGCTGTTTCAGGTCCGCGGTCTCCAGATATCGCCGTACCGCATCGGCCTGGGTGCGGATCTGCAGAGCGGCAGAGGCCGTCGGGCGAGGCGTCGGCGACAGGCTCTGGTTGTTGGAGGCAGCTGCCGACGGGCTTGGTGCCGTGGGCGACTGCCCGTCGCCCACCGCCGGGGAATGCCCACCGCTCCGACCAGCCGTCAAAGCGGCGACGACAACCACCAGCACAACCGCCGTGGCGGTGGACGACGCGACCAGCATTCGTCCACGGCCGAGCTGGCGAGCCCTGTCGCCGATGGCCTGCACGGGAGCAGGTCCGGCAGCCACATCCGCCGCCCGGGCGTTGAAAACAGATCTCAGACCGCGCTCGACATCGTCGTTCATCGACGCCCCTCCTTCGCTGATGCGTCTGCGAGCGCTATCCGCAGCTTGGCCAGCGCCTTGGAGGTCTGACTCCGTATCGTCCCGACCGTGACGCCGAGCACGTCGGCCGCTTCCCTCTCCGTCATGCCCTCGTAGTAGCGCAGAACCAGCACGGCCCGCTGGCGCGGCGGTGCCTCGGCGAGCGCACGCCACAGGTGATCAGCCTCAGAACGCTCCTGCGTTCCGTCGCTCACACCCACCTCGGGCAGCACCGCCGTAGACGTCTCAGCGGGCCGACGCCTGCGCCATTTGCTGGTGTGCAGGTTCACCATCACCCGCACGACATAGGCGTCCGGGTTGTCCGCGGCCCGCTTGCCCCAGGCTCTGCAGGAACGCGCGAGCGCCTCCTGGACCAGATCCTCCGCGGCGTGATGGTCCTGTTCCAGCAAATAGGCCCGACGCAGCAAAGCGGGATAGCGGGCACGGATGAACTCCTGCAGGTCAATCTGCATCCGAACCACCCCCCGTACGTTCTCCTACCAGTAGTAGACGCCGTTGCGTGCGTGTTCGATGCCTGTAGCGCTGCGGTGGCTTGCATGTCGCCCTAGGACTGGTCTCGACGCAAAATGACAAGCAGCAGGGACGGTTCAGCCCCGAATGATCAGGCCTCGGCCGACGAGCTCCAAGCTCGCGTCGATGAGCGCCTCGCGCTCTGCGGGTGGGAGACCGCCGAGCGGGCCGAGCAGCAGTTCAGACAACCCGTGGACGGCGGCCCAGGCGCTGGTGGCGGCGGCGGCGCGGTCCGCCGGGGCCAGGACTCCGGCAGCAAGCATCTTGTCGAGCGCGTCTTCGAGCAGCTCGCTCGCCGACCTTCCGGAGTCGCCCTGGCCGCGTTGGTCGCGCTGCCCGCCTCCGCCGTGACTCGTCTTCGGCGCGGTGAACGCGGTGGCGAACAGGCCGGGCTCGTTGAGGGCGAAGTGAACGTAGCCCCGCCCGACGGCGCCCAGGTGGGCCAGGGCGTCGAGGCGGTCGTCGCCGGTGGGGCCGAGCCGGGCGAGCTCCGCCTCCATCGAACGCGCGAGCATGGCCAGCGCCTCCAGTGCCACTGCCTCGATCAGGTCCGGCAGGGCGCTGAAGTGGCGGTACGCCGCATTCGGTGAGACGCCGACGCGGCGAGCGGCTTCGCGCAGCACGATCGCGGAGGGGCCGCCGGTTCGGGCGAGGTCGGTACCGGCCCGGACGAGGGCGTGACGCAGGTTGCCGTGGTGATAGGGCGGAGGTGCGCTGGCGTCGGGAACGGTCACGGTGCAGCAATGTTGACATCGTGAACTTCCTGTGACAAGTTCACGCTGTCAACATCGATCTCGAGGGAGCCCGCCGTGTTCTATCGACTAGGCCTGCGGATCGCCAGCCGCGCCCGACTGGTCCTGGGGTTGAGCGTCGGGGTGCTGCTGATTTCGGCCGTCCTCGGCGTCGGAGCGTTCGCGCGCCTGCTGTCGGCTGGCTTCGACGACCCGGCCTCGGCGTCGAGCCAGGCCAAGGTGCTGCTGGACCAGAGGTTCGGCGGCGAGCCGGACCTGATCTTCCTGGTCCACGCCCGGACCGGCACCGTCGATGCCGCGGCCGTGGCGTCCGACGCGCAGACGCTGGCCCGGCGGCTGAGCCAGGACGGCCGGCTCAGCGGCGTGACGTCGTACTGGAGCACCCATGCCGCAGGTCTGCGATCTCGCGACGGTACCGACGCGCTGATTCTGGCCAAGGTGATCGGCGACGACTCCACGGCAAACACGAACGCAAAGGCGCTGCTCACCGACTACGCCCACCTGGACAACTCGGCCGCAACGGTGCGCATCGGCGGCATCCGAGGCACCGATGTGGGCGGGCAGGTCACGAAGGATCTCGCCGTCGCCGAGGCGATAGCGGTCCCGATTACGCTGGTACTACTGGTCATCGCGTTCGGCAGCCTGGTTGCAGCACTGCTGCCGCTGGCCGTCGGGATGCTCGCGATCTTCGGCACGTTCGCGGAGTTGAGCCTGCTCACGCACGTCACCAGCGTCAGCGTCTTCGCGATCAACCTGACGACGGCGCTCGGGCTGGGTCTGGGAATCGACTACGCGCTGCTGATGGTCAGCCGTTTCCGCGAGGAGCTGGCGAGGGGCATCCCGGTGAACGAGGCGGTGGCCCGCACGATGGCGACTGCAGGGCGCACGATCGGATTCTCCGCTCTTGCTGTCGCCGCCGCCCTGTCGGCCATGCTGGTGTTCCCGGTCTACTTCTTGAAATCGTTCGCCTACGCGGGCGTCGGCGTCACCGTTTTTTCCGCGGCCAGCGCGCTGCTCGTCATGCCGTCATTGCTCGCGGTCCTCGGCGACCGGGTGAACGCCGGGCGCATCCCCGGGATTCGCTCGGCCCGCGGAGTCGAGGCGCCGTTCTGGGGACGGCTGGCCACCGGCGTGATGCGCCACCCCGTCCTGGCTGCGGCCCCGGTGATTGCAGTGCTTCTGTTTCTGGCGACGCCGCTGGTCTCGGTTACCTTCGGGACGCCTGACGACCGAGTCCTGCCGACCAGCGCGGCGAGCCACCAGGTCGGCGACACCCTGCGTCGCGACTTCACCACAGCGCCCAGTGTCGTCGACCTGGTCATCACCCCCGTCTTGTCGCATGCCGCGCTGGAGGACTACGCAGTCCAGCTGAGCCGATTGGCCGGAGTGCAACGTGCTGACAGCGGCGCGGGCAGCTTCAGCTCCGGCCAGCCGAGCACACCAGGAACGAACCCAGCCGCGCTCACCGCGTCGGGCACGCAACGGGTCAGCCTGAGCACTGGACTGGACCCGGCCTCCGGCGCCGCGCAGGCTCTCGTGCGCCAGGTACGCGCCCTGCCGTCACCCGCGGGTACGACAGTTCTCGTCGGTGGCGCCACCGCCACCCTCATCGACGCAAAACACGCCATCGGCTCGCGGCTGTCCTTCGCCGCAGCGCTGATCCTGGTGACCACGTTCATCCTGCTGTTTCTGTTCACCGGCAGCATCCTGCAACCGATCCGCGCCCTGCTCGGCAACGCGCTCACCCTTGGCGCGACCCTGGGCACGATGGTGTGGATCTTCCAGTACGGCCACCTCGCCTCCCTCCTCGGCTTTACCCCGACTCCCACCAACACCGCCATGCCGGTCCTGCTGTTCTGCATCGCCTTCGGGCTGTCGATGGACTATGAGCTTTTCGTGATCAGCCGGATCAAAGAACTGCACGACGCCGGCGCCGCGAACGCCGACGCCGTCACCGGTGGTCTGGCCCGCACCGGACGCATCGTCTCCACTCTCGCCTCGCTGCTGGCCGTCAGCTTCTTCGCCTTCGGCACCAGCAAAGTCAGCTTCATCCAATTCTTTGGCCTCGGCACGGGACTGGCGATCCTGATCGACGCCACCCTTGTCCGCGGAGTCCTCGTCCCGGCCTTCATGCGGGCCTTCGGCGAACGCAGCTGGTACGCGCCGGCACCGATGCGGCGGATACACAACCGGATCGGTGTCGGCGAGGCCACCCCGACTCCGCAGCCCATTACCCTTGCCCCGGCGAAGGACCGGAACCGGCCGCCACAGAGCCTACCGTCGTAAGCGGAGCACCTCCCCGCGTCGCATACGGACGCCCGACCGGACCACGCGTCGGCGACCCTGAGTTGTCCTACGAGGAACGAAGTGTGGACCCTCTCGGCCAGGTTTCGTGGACCCAGATCGCGTAGTAGCGTCCGTCGGCCTGTCGGCAGGTTCTGCCTTTCAGTCAGGAGCACGCAGTAGTGCCATGACATGCCCGATCGTTTGGGCGCCGAAAGCGATGTCTGGCTGCTGCTCTGCCACACGGATCAGTGCGCACGTCCGGTTCTAGCTGCCGCACGACCGAAAGACATTGCGGCTAGCCGGAACTCCGGTGTGGTGCTGGCCCCGACGACGTGAAGCCTTGCGCGCGCAACGCTGGGGGTGAGCCCATTGTCGTGGCAGCCAGCCACTACGGCCCAGCATGGAAAGCGGAATCGAGGTTACCTGTGAATCTGATTAATCGCACGCGCCAGGTCGCCGCAAGCGCCCCGGCGCCGGCAACCGCCATGGATGCCGTTCCCCTCTCGCACTTCCACCTTCGGTTCACCCGCCGCCACCTGCAGATCGCGCTCGGCCTGTTCTGGTTGCTCGACGGCGCGCTGCAGCTCCAGCCCTACATGCTGGGAACCGACTTCGCGAACCAGGTCATCGCGCCGACAGCCTCAGGGCAACCGCACTGGGTCTCCGCACCGGTGCTGTGGGGCGCGCGGCTGATCGCGGCGCACCCGGTCGGCTGGGATGTGCCGTTCGCCTTGATTCAGCTGCTGATCGGGTTCGGGCTGCTGTTCCCGCGCACAGTTCGGCTCGCGCTGGCCGTCTCGGTCCCGTGGGGGCTCGGGGTGTGGTTCGTCGGCGAGGGCCTGTCAGGAATGGCCAGTGGGCACGCAAGCCTGCTGACCGGCGCGCCGGGATCCGTGCTGGTCTACGTTCTGCTCGCGATCGCGGCTTGGCCATCCCGCGATCCCCGGCAGGTTGCGCCGGCGCGCTGGTTGACCATCGCCTGGGCGGTGATCTGGGTCGGGGGTGCGATCTTCCAAGCGCTCCCAGCGCAGAATACCGGCCCGGACCTTGTGAGTGCGCTGGCCGGGCCCGTCCCCGCCTCCGG
>JAWWOM010000195.1:0-9945 GCA_033851655.1 Frankiales bacterium | reverse complement strand
CCCGATCAGCAGCCGCTGCCGGCCCCTGGCCTGGGCGGCGGCGCGCCGCTCGAGCTGGCGCTGGTAGCGCTGACGGGCGAGCTCGCGCTCACGGTCCTTGCTGCTGGCCACGACATCCTCCTGATCGACCCCGGTGATCTCCGCTCGCGCCCGAGTGTAGGGGGCGAACCTGAAGAAGCGATTACCCCCGTCGTACGGGCGCCGGTAGGCTCGCCTACGCCCGCCACCACTGCCGACCCGGCCCAGCAGGAAGGACGACCGTGCTCGTCGCCGCGTTCCCTGCGGGCTCCTTCCAGACCAACTGCTACGTGGTCGCCCCAGCGGCGGGCGAGCAGTGCGTCGTCATCGACCCCGGCCAGGACGCCGCCGCCGGCGTCGACGAGATCGTCCGCGAGCACCGGCTGCAGCCGGTCGCCGTCCTGCTGACCCACGGGCACCTCGACCACATGTGGTCGGTCACCCCCGTCTGCGGTGCCCACGGCATCCCCGCGTACGTGCACAAGGCCGACCGCGAGCTGCTCACCGATCCGGGCCGGGCGCTGTCCGCGCAGACCAACGCGATGCTCGCCGGACTGCGCCTGTCCGAGCCCGACGAGGTGCGCGAGATCACCGACGGCGGCCCGCTCGAGGTGGCCGGACTGCGCTTCAGCATCGACCTGACGCCCGGGCACACCGCCGGCTCGGTCACCTTCGGCACCGCTGACGGCGCCCCCGACGACGACGCGCCGATGTTGTTCGCCGGGGACCTGCTCTTCGCCGGGTCGGTCGGCCGCACCGACCTGCCGACGGGGGACCCGTACGCGATGCGCGAGTCGCTGCGGCAGCTGCTCAGGCTGGCGGACGAGACCCTCGTCCTGCCCGGTCACGGCGACCTCACCACGATCGGCCGCGAGCGGGCGACCAACCCCTACCTGCAGCCGGGAGCGGTCTAGATGGCCAGCACGCTGCAGGCCCCCAAGGGCATCCCGGAGTACTTCCCGCCGGAGTCCGCCGCGTTCCTCGCCGTCCGGGACGGGCTCGCGGCGCCCGCCCGCAGGGCCGGTTACGGCTACATCGAGCTGCCGGTGTTCGAGGACACCGCGTTGTTCGTCCGTGGCGTCGGCGAGTCCACGGACGTGGTGAGCAAGGAGATGTACACCTTCACCGACGCCGGCAACCGGTCGATCTCGCTGCGTCCCGAGGGCACGGCCGGAGTGATCCGGTCGGTCATCGAGCACGGCATGGACCGGGCGGCGCTGCCGGTCAAGCTCTGGTACGCCGGGCCGTTCTTTCGGGCTGAGCGTCCCCAGCACGGTCGCTACCGGCAGTTCCACCAGGTCGGCGTCGAGGCGGTCGGTGTCGACGACCCCGCCCTTGACGCCGAGGTCATCGCGATCGGTGACGCCGGTTTCCGCGGGCTCGGGCTGACCCGGTTCCGGCTCGACCTGACCAGCCTCGGCGACGAGACCTGCCGGCCGCCCTACCGCGAGCTGCTCCAGCGCTTTCTGGCCGGGCTCGACATCGACGAGGACACCCGGCGACGGGCCGCGATCAACCCGCTGCGGGTCCTCGACGACAAGCGCGAGGCGGTGCAGAAGCAGCTCGTCGACGCGCCGCTGATGGTCGACCACCTCTGCGACGCCTGCCAGGCCCACTACGACGAGGTACGGGAGCACCTGCGGGCGCTCGGCGTGCCGTGGACCGAGGCCCCCCGGCTGGTGCGGGGACTCGACTACTACACCAAGACCACGTTCGAGTTCTCCCACCCGCTGCTCGGCGCACAGTCCGGCATCGGTGGCGGCGGGCGCTACGACGGGCTGATGGCTTCCCTCGGCGGCCAGCCGCTGTCCGGCATCGGGTTCGGCCTCGGCACCGACCGCGCGCTGCTGGCCTGCCGCGCCGAGGGCGTCGAGGTGGCGGGGACCCGTACGGTCGAGGTGTTCAGCGTCCCGATCGGTGCAGCGGCCAAGGCCTTGCTGGTCAAGGTGACCGGCCAGCTGCGGGCCGCCGGCATCCGCGCGGACCTGTCGTACGGGAACAAGGGGCTCAAGGGTGCGATGAAGGGTGCCGACCGGTCGGGGGCACTGGTCACCGTCATCGTGGGCGACCGCGACCTCGAGGCCGGTGTGGCGCAGGTCAAGGACATGCTCTCGGGGGAGCAGAACGCCGTGCCACTGGGCGATCTGGTCTCGACAGTCACCACCCAGCTTAAGGAGAACCACTTGTGATCCGCACCCATCAAGCCGGCGCCCTGCGTGCAGAACAGGCCGGCGAGACGGTGACCCTGACCGGATGGGTGGCCCGTCGCCGCGATCACGGCGGCGTCGTGTTCGTCGACCTTCGCGACGCCAGCGGTTTCGTGCAGGTCGTGTTCCGCGAGGGTGCGGCCGCGACGGCCGCGCACGACCTGCGCAACGAGTTCTGCATCAAGGTCGTCGGTGGGGTCACCCGGCGCCCTGAGGGCAGCGACAACCCCAACATCGCCACCGGCCAGGTCGAGGTCCTCGCCACCGAGCTCGTGGTGCTCTCCGAGTCCGCAGAGCTGCCGTTCCCGATCGAGGGCGGCGACGAGATCTCCAGCAACGTCGAGGAGCGGCTGCGCTGGAAGTACCGCTACCTCGACCTGCGTCGTACGGGACCCGCTCGCGCCCTGCGGACCCGGGCCCGGATCACCTCGATCATGCGCAAGGTCATGGAGGCCCACGACTTCCTCGACATCGAGACCCCCTACCTCACCCGGTCGACCCCTGAGGGTGCCCGCGACTTCCTGGTCCCCGTACGGCTGCAGCCCGGGCACTGGTACGCGCTGCCCCAGTCGCCCCAGCTGTTCAAGCAGCTGCTGATGGTGGCCGGGCTCGAGCGCTACTACCAGATCGCCCGCTGCTTCCGCGACGAGGACAGCCGGGCGGACCGAACGCCTGAGTTCACCCAGCTCGACGTCGAGATGAGCTTCCCCGACGAGGAGGACGTCTACGACCTCACCGAGGAGCTGCTCGTCGCGCTGTGGTCCGAGGTGCGCGGGATCGAGATCGCCCGGCCGTTCCCTCGGCTGACCTACGCCGAGTCTGTTCGGCGCTTCGGCTCCGACCGGCCCGACCTGCGGTTCGGCCTCGAGCTGGTCGACCTGCGCGAGCTGTTCGCGGGCACCGAGGTGGGCGTCTTCAAGTCGGTGCTCGGGGCCGGCGGCCACGTCGGCGGCGTCGTCATGCCCGGCGGTTCCGAGCTGACCCGCAAGCAGCTCGACGGCTGGATCGACTGGGCCAAGGGTCGGGGTGCCAAGGGTCTCGCCTACGTCATCGTCGAGCCTGACGGGACGTTGCGATCGCCGCTGGTCAAGTTCTTCTCCGAGGCCGAGATCGCCGCCTTCGCGACCGCAACTGGCGCCGTACCAGGCGATCTGGTCTTTCTGGTCGCAGCTCCCGAGCGTGAGGCACTCGAGCTGCTCGGTGCCCTGCGGGTGGCCGTCGCCAGGGACCGGGGCCTGATCCCCGAGGACCGGTGGGAGTTCCTCTGGGTGACCGACTTCCCGATGTTCGAGCCGGCGGGGGACAACGACGAGGGCTGGACCGCCGTCCACCACCCGTTCACCGCGCCGGCCGACGCGGACGCTGCCACCTTCCACGAGCGGCCGGCCACTGCCCTGGCCCGGGCCTACGACGTGGTGCTCAACGGCGCCGAGCTCGGCGGCGGGTCGATCCGGATCCACCGCGGCGAGATGCAGCAGCGGGTCTTCGACACGATCGGGCTCACCCGCGAGGAGGCCCAGTCCAAGTTCGGCTTCCTGCTCGAGGCGTTCCAGTACGGACCCCCGCCGCATGGCGGCATTGCCCTCGGCCTCGACCGGTTGGCCGCGGTCCTCGCCGGCACCGACGCGATCCGCGAGGTGATGGCGTTCCCCAAGTCCTCCTCCGGCGACGACCCGCTGACCGGGGCGCCGACGCCGATCACCGCCGAGCAGCGCAAGGAAGCCGGCATCGACGTGCGGCCGGAGACTCCGCGCTGAGCCTGGGCAACAACCGTAGGCGACAGCCGCCGCCGGGTGGGGTTGCGGGCCGGGCGCGGGGGAAGAGGGGCAGGGTCGTCCGCTGAACGGGGAGGCCGCCATGACGCGCCGTCCGTACACTGCCGCTTCGCTGGTGTCCGTCGCAGCCCTGGTGCTGCTCGAGTGCGGGCCGGTGGCGTCACCGCCGGCGAGCGCAGCTGCACCGGCCAACGCCGGGTCGTTCGAGCTCACCGCGACCGATCGTTCGTCGCCCGCCTACGCACCGACCTTCACCGGCAACGGCTACCTGGGGGTTCGCGTGCCGCCGGCCGGTCAGGGCTACGCGGCCGGCACCGTGCCGGCGCAGTCCGAGGTCGCCGGCTTCTACGCCCTGCCCACAGGCCCGGACGCGGTGCAGCAACGGGCCAACATCCCGTCCTGGTCAGGCCTCCGGTTCGGGACCGGCGGCGCGACCTTCGACCTGGCCACGGGCACAGTCAGCGGCTGGCGGCAGCGGCTGGACCTGCACACGGGCGTCATCAGCACCAGCCTGCGCTGGACCGCGCCGGACGGCCGGGCGACCGACCTGCGCTACGAGGTCTCGGCAGACCGCGCCCAGCCCCAGCTCGGCACCGTACGGCTGCAGCTGACCCCCGACTGGACGGGGACCGGCTCGGTCACCGACCTGGTCGACGGATCGTCGGCGACCTTGACCAGCCAGGTCGGCAAGGGCTGGGACAGCTCCCGGTACGAGCAGTGGGAGGCGGTGCGCACGATGGGCACCGGCATCACCGCCGCCCTGGCCAGCCGGGTGACCGTGCAGCCCCGGTCAGCGGCGACCGGCGACGCACCGGTGGCTGCTGACGTGGAACAGACCGTCGGCCAACGGCTGGACCTGTCGGTGCACGCGGGGACGACGTACACCGTGACCAAGTACGTCGGCGTGGTGACCTCGCAGCTGGCGGCCGACCCGGTCGGCGCCGCCCGCAGCCAGGCGGCCTCGGCTGCCTCGACCGGATACCCGGCCTTGCGTACGGCGAGCGACGCCGCCTGGGCCGCGCTGTGGGCCGGCCGGGTCGACGTCGCGGGCAACGCCCAGCTGGCCACCGATGTCAACGCGAGCGAGTTCTACCTCTGGTCGAGCACCCGGTCCGGCGTCGACTGGAGCATCTCGCCGGCCGGGCTGTCCTCGAACGGCTACGGCGGGCATGTCTTCTGGGACGCCGAGACCTGGATGTATCCGAGCCTGCTGGCTCAGCACCCCGACCTGGCCGTGGGCATGGACAACTACCGCTTCGACCGGCTGACGGCCGCCCAGCAGCATGCCGCGGCCACCGGGTCCGCCGGTGCCCGGTTCCCGTGGGAGAGCGCGCTGGACGGCACCGAACAGATCCCGCCGCCGGTCTCGATCAACAGCGAGGGCCTGTTCGAGGTCCACATCACCGCCGACGTGGCTCTCGCCCAGTGGCAGTACTACCAGGCGACCGGTGACCTCGGCTGGCTGCGTACCCGGGGCTGGCCGGTCATCCAGCAGGCGGCGACCTACTGGGCGTCGCGGGTGACCCACTCGCCCGACGGGCGCTACCGGCTGCTGCACGTCACCGGGCCGGACGAGGAGAACCCGGACGTCACCGCCGAGGCCTACACCAGCGCTGCGGTCATCCGGGTGCTGCGGGACGCGACCGCTGCCGCTCAGGCTGTCGGCGCTCCGGCTCCGGGCTCCTGGACGGCGGTCGCCGACGGGCTGGTCGTGCCCTTCGACCCGGCGCTCGCCTACCACCCGGAGTTCTCCGGCTACGGGGGACAGCTGGTCAAGCAGGCGGACGTGACCATGCTGCAGTATCCGTGGGCCTACCCGATGCCGAAGACGGTCGCCCAGAACGACCTGACCGCCTACGTCCAGCGCACTGACCCGGGCGGCCCGTCGATGACCGACGCGATCAGCTCGATCGACAGCTCGGCGCTTCGCACGCCCGGCTGCTCGGCCTACGTCTACACCGTCCGCAGCGTCGACCCCTTCATCCGCGACGTGTTCGACCAGTTCTCGGAGACCAGCACCGGTGGCGCGTTCACCTTCATGACCGGGATCGGCGGCTTCCTGCAGGAGTTCCTGTACGGCTACAGCGGGCTGCGCTGGGGCACCGACGCCGTGGCGCTGGACCCGAGCCTCAGCGGCGGGATGACCGGCGTGACGCTGCGCAACCTGCAGTGGCAGGGCCGCCAGTTCACCGTGTCCATCGGCGGCGTCTCGACCACCGTCACCCTCACCGGCGGGGCTGCGCTGCCGGTACGCGTCGGCGGCGTGACCCACCAGGTCAGCGCAGGGCACCCGCTCGTGCTGCCGACTGCACGACCCGACCTGGCCCCGACCAGCGACCCGCTGCGGTGCGCGACGGTGACGGCCAGCAGCGCCCGGCCGCTCGGCCCGGCCCTGGCCGCTGTCGACGGCAGCACCGCGACGCCGTGGGCGCCGGTGCACGACCCGGCGACGCTGACCGTGCAGCTGGCGTCGAGCCGTACGGTCGGCAAGCTCGTCCTGCGCTGGGGCCGGCAGTGGCTGCCGGCGCCCGCGCCGAACGTGCCTCCGCCGCCCGGTCCGATCTACACCTTGCGGGCGGTGGACTACGACGTCCTCGGGTCCGCCGACGGCAGCCACTGGACGACCCTGGCCACCGTGCGCGGCCAGCACGACGGGACCATGGACACCCTGAGGTTCCCAGCCGCGCAGGTCCGCTGGCTGCGCCTGCAGGTGTTGTCCGGCAACCACGCGCTGCCGCCGCAGCTCGAGGAGATCAGCGCCTCGGCCGCACCGTGACCGTGCCGTTGCAGGTCAGGGGGCCGGTGTCCCCATCCATCCGGACGAGGTCGAGATCCCGGCGCTGCCACAGCAGTAGATGAAGCGGCCGCCGCTGATCGCCCGGACGGTCGCCGATGTCCTCGCCAACGGCAGGTCGGTCATCGACGACCAGGTGTTCGTCACCGGGTCGTACGCGGTCACGGCCGCGGTCTGCGCCGTTGTGGTCCAGCCGCTGGCGACGATGAAGTGCCCGTCGATGACCATGCTGGAGTCGAGCATGTGCGACCGGGCGAACGGCATCGGTGCCAGCTTGGTCCAGCTGTCGGTGGCCGGGTCGTAGCGGTCGAGCTCGGTCTGCGCCAGCCAGCTCTTCTCGAAGTACTGGCCGCCGGCGACGTAGATCTTGCCGTCGATGGTCGCCCAGCCGATGTGGTTGCGCGGGTTGGGCATGGTCGCCCGGCTCACCCACGCCGTCGCACCGCCGGCGACGTCAAGGCTGAAGGTCTCTCCCGCGTCGGGAGTCCCCATGTAGTCGGTGCTGCCGCCGAAGTAGTAGAGGACTCCGTTGATGTAGGACAGGCCGCCGGAGGCTCGGCGGACCGGCAGCGGCGGCATCGGGGAGTAGACACCGGTCACCGTGTCGAACCGCCAGACCAGGTCGGTGCCCTCCAGCTTGGCCGCGCCAGACGTGTCGTACCGGAACCCACCGGCGTAGTAGATGTAGCGGGTGCCGTCGGTGTCGATGCCTGCGTGGTCGATGCCGTTCTCCGGCACCGGCGGCAGGCTGGACCAGGCATTGGTGACCGGGTCGTAGACCCAGGCGCGGGTCGTCGGGTTGAGCGGTGCGTGCTGCACGTCGAACCCGCCGAAGAGGTAGACCTTGTCGTTGACCGTGACGGACTCGGCCTCGGTGGTGCCGATGGGCAGCGGTGCAATCGGCGTGTAGGTGTAGTGGGACACGAAGCCGGACGGCGGCGGCGGCGGTGGTGGCGTGACGGCGTTCTGCACGGTGAAGGTCGAGTCGACCCGCTTGACGCCGGTTGTGGTCTGGACGTCGACCGAGAGCACGTGGGTGCCGTTGCTCAGGGCGGTCGTCGCCCAAGGAAGTGCAACGGCTGCCGTCGACCCGGTGCCGGCGAAGTCGAACGGCGCCGTCGCCTCGACATGCGTGGGGGCATTCACCCGCTGCATGTCGTCGAGGTAGAAGCTCACCTTGCTCATGCCGGCGACCGCCGGCACGAAGACGTAGTCCGTGCCCTGCAGCACGGCACCCGCGAGGGCGGCCGGCGCGGCGCGGTTGCTGGTGGTGCTGAACTGCGGTGCGTACGCGGCGGTCGTGCCGTTCGCCACCTGGAACGACGCCGAGACGACTGTCGTGACGTTGGCTTTGTCGACCACCTGCGCGGTGATGACGTGGGTGCCGTTCGCCACCGTCCCGCTGTCCCACGGGTTGGCCGTCGACGAGCCACCACGGAAGTCGAACGGTGCCCAGGACTCCAGCTGCTTGGCCGGTCCGGTGCGTTGCGGGTCGTCCAGCCAGAACGAGACCCTGGCCACGCCGGTGTCCGGGGTGGTGAAGATGTAGAGGTTGCCGGCCCGCGTCGTGCCGGCGAGAGGCACCGCCGCCGCACGGTTGGGGCTGGCGCTCACCATGACGGTGACGCTTGCCGCGTGGGCGACCGAGTGCGGCACCGAAAGGCCGAGCAGGGCGAGAACCACCACCAGCACCAGCCGGCTTCTGGTACGGACTCGGGCACGGACCAGTGTCGTGGCGCGCGTCATGGGGACCCCCCTTAATGTTTCTTTGGGCCGGACCATACCGTTCATCTGCCGGGTGTGTGCAAGCCCATGGGGGATCTGGAGGTTAATGTCGGGAAAGCGCTCAGCGACCGTGATCTGAAATGTCGGAATTGCCTTGTGCTGCCCGGGTCCGCAGATCGGAAAGCGTTGTCTGGTCCAGGGTTTCGCGAGCCGCCGCCGGTTGTTCACGAAGCCCGACGGCCTCGTGCAGCCGGCGAAGTGGTGCCGGTGCCCACCAGTTCCACTCGCCGAGCAGGGTCATCGTCGCCGGGACCAGCAGGCACCGTACGAGGGTCGCGTCGACGACGACGGCAATCGACATCGACAGCCCGAGCTCCTTGATGCCAATCATCCGGCCGCCGGCGAAGCCGAGGAAGACAATGACGATGAGCAGCGCGGCGGACGTGATGATCCGGCCAGATCGCTGCAGCCCCAGGGCAACTGCGTCGTCATTGTGGTGTGCTGAGTCGTGCAGCTCCTTGACCCTGGACAGCAGGAAGACCTCGTAGTCCATCGACAACCCGAACGCGAAGACGAACACGATGACCGGCACCCACACCTCGAGGGCGCCCGGGGTCTCGAATCGCAGCACAGAGGACAGGTGGCCCTCCTGGAAGACCCAGACCAGGGCCCCGAACGATGCGCCGAGGGACAGCACGTTCATCACCAGTGCCTTGATGGGCACCAGCACCGATCCGGTCATCAGGAACAGCAGGACGAATGTCGCCAGCGCGATGAGCCCTGCTGCCCAGGGAAGTCCGGCCATGACCTGGTGCTCGAAGTCGACCAGGAAGGCCAGCGTGCCGGTGATCTGGCTAGGGTACGGGGGACGGTCGGCGCGCAGGTCGCGGATCAGCTGCTGTGCGTGCGGGCTCTGGCCATGGTCCTTGGGATAGACGTCGACCTTGCTGAGGCCGGCGTTGACAGCCGAGACGTCCACGCTGGAGATCTCCGGCATCGCACGCAGCTGTGCGGCGTACGCCAGCACCCGCGGGTCGGTGGCCGGCAGCTGGCCGACAACCTCGATCGGATCGGTGTGGTTGCCAGGGAATCGTGTGTTGAGCAGCTCGTTGACCTGGCGGCTGACGAACTGCCGGGGCACGGAGGTGTTGGCGGCGTTCTGGAACTTCGCATGACGGAAGGGCAGCGCCGCCGTGCCCAGGAGCAGCACCAGC
Organism: Frankiales bacterium; assembly: GCA_033851655.1. Taxonomy (GTDB): domain Bacteria; phylum Actinomycetota; class Actinomycetes; order JAWWOL01; family JAWWOL01; genus JAWWOL01. Next base: position 212 of record JAWWOM010000195.1, on the reverse strand, counting down.
ACCACGACCACCGGGACGGGGTGCCTCTGCGAGCGCCGGGTGACTGCGGAGAAGAAGCCCCGGTCAGGCGCAGGCGAGCTCATCCGGGCTCGCAGTGAGTCCGGGCGCCGGCGTCGCTCCGGCAGCCGGGCCGGTCTCCGTACCGAGATCAGGGCCGGCACCAGGGTGAGCGCGGCGAGCAGGGCGACCAGGACGACGCTGACCCCGCCGGC
>JAWWOM010000187.1:0-10891 GCA_033851655.1 Frankiales bacterium | reverse complement strand
GGGCCAGGCCTGCTACGACGGCACGCTGTACGTGCAGGCGGCTGCCGGCCAGGCGGGCTTCGTGGACATCGGCTCGGCGGACACGCTCAGCAACGCCGACCTGGGCAAGGAAGGCAACGCAGCGCTCGGCCTCGGCCTGCTCGGACACGGCCACGACGTGCTGTGGCTGGTGCCGGGTCCCGTACACCGGCAACCCAGCACCGGGGGGACCACGCCGCTGACCAGGCTGCTGCCCGGGCGACTTGGGTGGGCGGTGCTCCAGTCCGTCATCGCGACCGCGCTGCTCATGCTCTGGCGGGCGCGGCGGCTGGGCCGAGTGGTCCCCGAGCCGCTGCCGGTCGTGATCCGTGCCTCCGAGACGATCGAGGGACAGGGCCGGCTGTACCGCGCCGCGCGCGCCAGGTCCCGCGCTGCCGCCGCCCTGCGCGCAGCCGCCATCTCGCGGATGGCGCCCCGGCTCGGGGTCCGCCGCGACGACGACACCGTTGCCCTGGTCACCGCCGTCGCCGGCCGGACCGGACGCAACCCGACCGACGTCGCAGCACTCCTGTACGGTGCCCCACCGGAGAACGACCGGGCACTCGTCGCTCTGGCCGACCGGCTGGACGCCCTCGAAGCGGAGGTACGCCGAACGTGACGACAGGATTCAGCGGGCCGATGAGCCCCCCGCCGGCCCCACCGACACCGGCTGAGCGCGAGGCCGGGGAGGCCGCGCGGGACGCCCTGGTCCGGCTGCGCGGCGAGGTCGCCAAGGCCGTCGTCGGCCAGGACGCGGCGGTCACCGGGCTGGTGATCGCGCTGCTCTGCCGCGGCCACGTGCTGCTCGAGGGTGTTCCCGGAGTGGCCAAGACGCTGCTCGTACGGGCACTTGCCCAGTCGCTGACGCTCCAGATGGCCAGGGTGCAGTTCACGCCGGACCTGATGCCGGGCGACGTGACCGGCTCGCTGGTCTACGACGCCCGCACGGCGGAGTTCGAGTTCCGGCAGGGCCCGGTCTTCACCAACCTGCTGCTCGCTGACGAGATCAACCGGACGCCGCCCAAGACCCAGGCGTCCCTGCTCGAGGCGATGGAGGAGCGGCAGGTCAGTGTCGACGGCCAGCCACGGATGCTGCCGGACCCGTTCGTCGTCGTCGCCACCCAGAACCCGATCGAGTACGAGGGGACCTACCCGCTGCCGGAGGCCCAGCTCGACCGGTTCCTGGTCAAGCTCACCGTGCCACTGCCGGGGCGAGACGACGAGATTGCCGTGCTGGCAAGGCATCACGACGGTTTCGATCCGCGCGACCTGGTCTCTGCCGGGGTCACCGCCGTGGCCGGCAAGGCCGAGCTGCAGGGCGGACGCGCCGCTGTGCGCCGGGTGTCCGTACGGCCGGAGGTGATGGCCTACATCGTCGACGTCTGCCGTGCGACCCGTACCTCGCCGTCCCTGTCCCTGGGTGCCTCACCACGCGGTGCGACCGCGATGCTGAACACGGCCAAGGCGTGGGCGTGGCTGTCCGGCCGGGACTTCGTGACGCCGGACGACGTCAAGGCGCTGGCAAGGCCGACGTTGCGGCACCGGATCGCGCTGCGGCCAGAGGCCCAGATCGAGGGGGTCACCGCAGACGGCGTGCTCGACGGCGTGCTGGCCACCGTCCCGGTCCCCCGCTAGCCGTGTCGACGCTCTGATGTCCCTCACCGGCCGTACGCCACTCGTCGCCGCGGTCATCGTGGCGATCGCGTTCGGCTGGCCGGCCGGGGGCGCGACCGGGCTGTGGCTGACCGTCGCCCTGCTGCTCCTCGTCGCCGTGGATGTGCTGCTGGCGGGGGCGACCGGCGCACTGCGTTACACCCGGACCGGCGATGACACCGGCCGGCTCGGCGAACCCATCGAGGTCGGGCTGATCGTCGAGAACACCGGGCGGCGCACGGTCAGGGGCTTCGTACGTGACGCGTGGCCGCCCAGTGCCGGCGCGCTGCCCCGGCGCTACCGGGTGACCGTGCCGGCAGGGGAACGGCTGCGGCTCGACGGCGTGCTGGTCCCGACCCGGCGCGGTGACCGCCATCCGGACCGGGTCACGGTGCGCTCGGTCGGGCCGCTGGGGCTGGCCGGGCGGCAGGGCTGGCAGGGGGTGCCGTGGCGGGTCCGGGTGCTGCCTCCCTTTGCCAGCAGGGTTTTCCTGCCCGAACGGCTGGCCCGGCTGCGCCAGCTCGACGGTCTGGTCGCGGCTCGCGTACGGGGCCAGGGCACCGAGTTCGACTCCCTGCGTGAGTACGTCCCCGGCGACGACGTCCGCTCGATCGACTGGCGCGCGACGGCCCGCAGCGGCGGGGTGGCCGTACGGACCTGGCGGCCGGAGCGCGACCGCCGGATCCTGATCGTCCTCGACACGTCCCGGGTCTCCGCCGGCCGGGTCGGGGACGTCCCGCGGCTGGACGCGGCGATCGATGCCACCCTGCTGCTGACCGCCCTGGCCGGCCGGGCAGGCGACCGGATCGGCCTGCTCGCCTTCGATCGCGGGGTGCGGGCCCGGGTGCGACGATCCTCGGCCGGCGACGCGCTTCCCGCCGTCGTCTCCGCCGTGACGCCGCTGGAACCGTCGCTGGTCGAGGCGGACTACCGGGCGATGGTGGTGGCGATCCTGGCCGAGGCAAGGCAGCGCTGCCTGGTGGTGCTGATGACCGGGCTGGAGCCGGCCGCCGTAAGCGAGGGCCTGCTGCCTGCGCTGGAACCCTTGCTGCGCCGGCATACCCTGCTCCTCACTGCCGTCGCCGACCCGGGGCTGGTGTCGATGCGCTCGGGGCGCGGCGAGGCCGGCCGGGTCTATGCCGCAGCCGCGGCCGAGCAGGCGCAGGCCGGGCGGGACCAGATCGCCGCGCTGCTGCGCCGGCGCGGGGTCGAGGTGGTCGACCAGCCGCCGGCGACCTTCGCACCAGCTGTCGCCGACGCCTACCTCACCCTCAAGGCGGCCGGCCGGCTGTAGCGGTCTAAGCCGCGACAGGGGCGGTCTGGGCGCGCAGGTCGAGGGACACGTCGCCGGTCTCGCCGGCGCGGACGGCACGACCGCCCAGGACCACGATGTAGGCCATGAAGGCACACCAGACGCCGATCCCGATCGCCAGCCGGGCCCACGTGGGCAGTGGTGACGGGGTGACGAACCCCTCGAGGATGCCGGAGATCGCCAGCACACCGACCAGGCCGATGGCCACAGCGCCGGCCGCGCGACCCTCCTCGGCGAGTGCGTCCGTACGGCGGCGCGGGCCCGGGTCGACCACGGTCCAGCCGAGCTTGAGGCCGACCCCGGCGGAGATGAACAGCGCCGTCAGCTCGAGGGTGCCGTGCGGCAGCAGCAGGCCGAAGAACTCGCCGGTGTGGCCGGCGGCAGCCATGTAGCCGCCGTCGACGCCCGCGTTGGCCGCGTTCTGCAGCATCAGGTAGACGGTCGGGATGCCGAGAAAGACGCCGGAGACCAGCGACAGCGCGGCGACCCAGGCGTTGTTGACCCAGACATGGAAGGCGAAGTCGTGCGCCGGGTGGTCGGAGTAGTAGCTCTTGAAGTCATGGCCGACCAGGGCCTTCACCGCGTCCGGCGGGGCCAGGCTGTCCTGGACATGGCGGTGGGTGGCGATCCAGAAGCCCATCGCCAGCGAGACCGCGATGAAGACCACCCCGACCGACACCCACCAGCGCCACAGCCGGTGGAGCTGGCCGGGGAACCGTACGGTGACGAAGTGCTGGGCGTTGACCCACGCCCCGCCATGCGGGCCGGTCACCGAGGAGCGCGCGTCGGCGACCAGCCGGGACAACCGGCCGATCAGCGCTGGGTCCGGGGTGGCCGAACGGACGGTCGAGAGGTCGGTCGCTGCCCGCTGGTAGAGCTGGACCAGCTCGTCGATCTCGGGGCCGGTCATCCGGCGCGGCCTGCGGGCACGTCTGGACAGCTGTCCGAGGCGCACCCACTGGGGCGAGCGGGACGCGACGAAGGCGTCCACGTCCATGCGGTGGCCCCCTTCCCCGACGACGAGCTGGCCTGCAGGCAGACTAGCGTCCGTGCCGCCCGCACGGGCGCCGACAGCTGGGGGCAACGATGACGTACGGCTACCCGCCGTCCGGTGGCCAGGTCACCGGCGAGGCGGTGGAGCTCGAGCTGCGGCCGGCCCGGCTGGCGTCCCGTACCCTCGCCTTCCTGCTGGACCTGCTGGTGCAGCTCGGGTTGCTGTTCGGGCTCAGCGTCGCGTACGGGGCGATCGGCATCCACCTCGACAGCGACCTTGCTGCCACGTTCGGCCTGCTCCTCCTGCTGACCTGCTTCCTCGGCTACCCGATCGCCCTCGAGACGCTGTGGCGCGGTCGCACGTTGGGAAAGGCTGCGCTCGGGTTGCGGGTGGTCCGCGACGACGGTGGACCGGCGCCGTTCACGTCGATCGTGATCCGCGAGGTCGAGGGGCTGGTGGTGGACAAGTTCCTGTTCCTCGGCCTCATCGGCATCCTCACGATGTTGAGCTCCGAGCGGGCGAAACGGCTCGGCGACATGCTCGCCGGCACGGTCGTGATCAGCGAGCGGATCCCGGGCCAGGAGGCGTTGGCCGTGGTCATGCCAGCACCGCTGGCCGGCTGGGCGCAGACCCTCGACCTGTCCCGGGTGCCCGACTCGCTGGGTTTGGCGATCCGCCAGTTCCTCGGCCGGGCCGGCCAGCTCGACCCGGCCGCCCGCGACCGGGTCGGCAACCAGCTGCTGATGCAGGTCGCAGCGCTGACCTCGCCGCCGCCACCGCCGGGCACCCCTGGCTGGGCCTTCCTCACCGCCGTGATCGCCGAACGTCGCAGGCGCGACGAGCTGTCCGGCCGGGTGGCCTCCGCAGCGCCGGTGTGGACCCCGGCCGCGACAGCAACCGCACCGCCGATCTCGTACGGGAACCAGCCGGCGTACTCGCCGCCGGCCGCTGCCCCGCCTCCCCCGCCTCCCGCGCCCGGCCCCGGCGGCTTCGCCGCCCCGGTCTGACCCCCGGCTGATGCTCAGGCGATCCGGTCGTTGCCCAGGATGAGCACGTCGGCCGGTCGCGCCCTGAACGCGGTCGCCGCCGCGGCGGAGGCCACCATGTGGGCGGCGGCCAGGTGCGCGTCGAGGGCCTCCCGCGACGCCCACTGCTCGAGGACCACGAACCGGTCCGGGTGGTCGACAACGGCGTGCAGGTCGTACTGCAGGCAGCCGTCCTCGGCCCGTACCAGCGGGGCAAGCCGCTCGAACGCCGCCAGCTGGTCCGGGCCCTTGCCCGGGTCGGCCTGCAGGATGGCGACGACGCGTACCGGATCAGTCATGACGCCGACCCTATCGCCAGGCCCGCAGGGCCACGTCGAGCGAGCTGACCAAGCGGTCGAACGAGCGGTCGACGTCCTGCGGCAGCCCGAACCCGCCGCTGCCCTCGAGGCTGACGAAGCCGTGCAGCGCGCTGCGGACGAACCGGGTCGCGTCGACGGCGTCGTCCCCTGCGATGTCGTAGGCGTGCAGCACGGCGAACACGGTGTAGACCGCGCGCTCCGCAGCGGCCACGTGGTCCGGGTCGGACGGGTCGGGCACGCGCTGGGTGGCGGGGTAGCGTCCCGGCCGCTCCAGCGCCCAGCGGCGATAGGCGAGGGCGACAGCCCGAATGGCGTCGAGGCCCGACCTGCCGGCCGCGGCGTGGGACAGTGCGCCGGCAAGCTCCTCAGTGGCGGCGGCAGAAACCTTCTGCAGCAAGGCATCCAGGCTGCGCACGTGCTTGTAGAGCGACGGCGGCGCGACGCCTGCCCGCTGGGCAACGGCGGCCAGGGTGAGCGCGCCGAGCCCGTGCTCGTCGACGATCTCGAGCGCCACGTCGACCACCGCCTGGGTGGACAGACCGGCTCTAGGCATGAGCCGCCGCCGTCAGGAACGCGAGGATCGCGGCGGCCGTCGCGTCCGGGCGCTCGGCGTGCGGGTAGTGCCCCGCACCCTCGATCAGCTGCAGCGTCACAGCGGTGTAGGCGCCGACCAGCGCCTCATCGGCCCTGGCCTCGGCGGTGGCATCCGGGAAGTCGGGGTCGGCGGTGCCCATCGTGAGCAGCACCGGCTGGCTCAGCTCGGGGATCCGGGCGTTGCAGTCGGCATGGGTGTCGAGCAGCCCTGCGGTCGCCGCCATCCGGCCGGGCTCGCGCAGGTTGGTCTTGAGCGCCTTGCGGTAGCCGGCGAAGTCGGCCGGCTTGCCCGCCTTGTAGAGCGACGAGTAGTAGGTCAGCCACAGCGTCGGGTTGTGGGTCACCAGGAACTGTGCCGCCCGTAGCAACAGGCTGAGCTTGGGCCGGTGCAGGAACGGCGACATCACGACAACGCTCTCGACCACTTCCGGGGCCTGGGCGGCGGCCCAGACCACCGAGGAAGCGGACGAGGAGTGGCCGACCAGCACCGCCTTGCCGCCGAGCTGCCGCACCAGCTCGAGCAGGTCCTCACCGGTGACGCGGCAGCCGTACTCGTCCCACGGCACGCTGGACTCCCCCTGACCTCGCACGTCACAGGTGGCCACCCGGTAGCCGGCCTCCACCAGCAGCGGCGTGACGAACCGGAACGCAGCCCGGAGATCACCCATGCCCGGGGCCAGCACCAGCAGCCGGCCGTCGGCCGGTCCGGTGACGTCGTACGCGATGCGACCGCCGCGGCGGCTGAGGAACTGGGTGCTCATGACCACTCCTTTGACTATTACCTGTAGCCAAGAAGCTACTGCTATTAGCCAACGCGCGTCAAGTGGGTCCGGTCAGGTCCTCCGAGGCCCGGGCGGCTCGTCGTCGCCCCGGTAGTCGTGCGGGTGGTTCCGGTACTTGCGGCCGAGGGGCGTGGTCCAGGTCAGGACCGCGTTGCCGTCCTGGGTGTAGGAGAACCCGGCGTGGGTCTTGGCCCGATGGCCATGGCAGGCCAGAGCGGCGAGATTGGCAGCGGACGTCGCCCCTCCGTCACCCCTGCCCGACCGGTCGTACGGGACACTGTGGTCGAGCTGAGCACGGGCGGCGGAGCGGGTCGAACCGGGGAACCTGCACCGCTTGTCCCTGGCTCGGACGTAACGCCCGAGCTCGGGCGAGGGCACGTAGGCCTGGGTGCCCTGGTCGAGCAGGTGCCCATCGACCGCGTCGACCACCCAGCGGAGCCAGTCGGCGTCCGCGGCGAGCAGACCGGCGATGTCGGCCGGGACCCGGGCCGTAGCCGACCAGCTCGGCGGTGCTGTCCCGCAACCCCATCACTGTCGGCAGGTCGACGATCACGTTGACGGTGACCTTGGGCGCCAGTGGTGTGGAGGGGTCGCCCGGGACCGTGCCGATCAGCCGCCCGGTCAGCACATCGGCTCGGCGCTCGTCCGCGCACCGACCGTCGGCCGGGTCGAAGCATCCGGCCGCGGCGTTCAGGTTGTCCTGGATCGCCAGGGCCTGCACCGGCGGCAGCCAGGCGTGCATCGCGATCAACCCGTCGACGCCCTCGTCGTCGAAGAGCACCCGTCGCCCCTTGATCCCGTGCAGCCAGGACTCCGTCTCTGCTGTCGCGTCGAGCTTGACGATGGCGCGCCGGATCCGCCGCCTCAGGTCGGCCGCCTGACCTTTGGCGGCGCCCGGCAGCACCCTGGCCTCGACGGCCTGGGCCAGCGCCGGCTCCAGCTGGGCCAGCCGCTCGACCAGGATGCCCACCCGATAGGCACTGAGCTCGCCGGCCCGCAAGGCATCTCCGGTCTTGGCGAGGAGACCTCCGGCAGCAAGGACCCTGGCGGTCTCGACCTTGTCGCGCGCGGAGTCCTGAGACACCCCGATCGCCGGGGACAGCTCGAGCGGCGCCGGGTCGAGGTCGCGCACCGGGTCGCCCGTGGCCGGCCTGGGTCCGGCCGCACCCGCGACGGCGGTCGACTCCTGTCCAGCGGCCCAGGCCAGCTGTGGCTGCCAGCACTGGACCACCGAGAGCCACTGATCGGCCGTCAACGGCCGCTGCGCCAACCCGGCCAGCAACGCGATCGCCTCCGGCCCTGGCGCCAGCCCGGCCACCTGCACCAACAGCTCACTCACCGGCAGCATCGTCGCCGGATCGACCGGCTCCACGTCCAGGAACTCGACAGCCACGGCTCGCGCCAGCCAGGCCGGAACCCCTCCGGACGGGTCGTCGAGAACGGTCGCTGCCATAGCCAGGACACTATGCGGGACCAACGACAAAACGGGGACCCGACCAAGGCATGGGGGAAATTGCTTCGAGACTCCTTGTAGGGCAGGCTATCCCGGCCGCTTCGCCGGTTGGTTGGGCGCACCCTCGAGGTCGTCGAGCTCGACGCCGGGGCCTTCGAGCACGACGTCGCCTGCGAGGTGCAGGATGGCGTGCTCGCCGGTCGCCCGGTCGTCCACCCGGTAGCGCTCGACCAGCAGAGGTCCCGACGGCGTCTCGTGGTCGTCCACCGCCTCGAGGGTCCAGCCGCGTTCCACCACCAACGGCGCCAGCAACGGCGGCGAGAGAGTCACCAGGCGGACCCACGCGGAACCCTTGAGCGGCAAGGAGAGCAGCCGCGGGAGGACTACGAGGAAGGCGGGGCTCTCCGCCAGGAACCCGGCCGCCTCGGCAGCGTCCTCAACCGGGTCGGTGCCGTCAAGCGCAGACCGCACCCACATCAGCTGGCGGCCCAGGGATCCGCCGCGGACCCGCCAGCGTCCCGTCGACAGCTCGCACCGTACGGGCCGCCAGCGCGAGTCGACGGTCAGCTCGACCCGGGAGCCGTCGTCGTTCTCGCCGACGTAGGACCAGCCGGCAGGCGCCAGTACGGTGGAGAACCGCTCGGTGCGGCCGTCGGTGAAGCGGTAGACGCCGGTGGGCAACTCAGGACCCGTACTGCCAGGAGCGCAGGTAGTCCTGCTGGTCCGGGCTGAGGGTGTCGAGCGAGACACCGATGGAGTGCAGGGTGAGCAGGGCAACTCTGGCATCGATCTCGGACGGCACGTCGTAGACGCCAGGCGCGAGAGCGGCTGCTGCGCCGACCAGCCACTCGGCGGTCAGCGCCTGGTCGGCGAAGGCGACGTCCATGACGGCGGCCGGATGTCCTTCGGCAGCAGCAAGATTGACCACCCGGCCCTCGGCGAGCAGCAGCAGCCGGCGGCCGTCGGGCATGGTGAACTCGTCGGTGTGGGGGCGCACCCGGCGCCGCTCGTCGGCGAGGTCGTGCAGCGCCCGCACGTCGACCTCGACATCGAAATGCCCTGCGTTGGCGAGGATCGCGCCGTCGCGCATGGTCTCGAGGTGCTCGGCCCGGATGACGTCACGGTTGCCGGTGACGGTGATGAAGACGTTGCCGATGGGGGCGGCGTCGGCCATCGGCAGCACCCGGAAACCGTCCATGGTCGCGTCGAGCGCCCGGATCGGGTCGACCTCGGTGACGACCACCTGGGCGCCCAGGCCCCGGGCCCTCGACGCGACGCCCTGGCCGCAGGACCCGTAGCCGGCGACGACCACCACGCGGCCGGCGATCAGGGTGTTGGTGGCCCGCAGGATCGCGTCGAAGGTCGACTGCCCGGTGCCGTACCTGTTGTCCAGCAGGCGTTTTGCCGGGGTGTCGTTGACCGCCACCACCGGGAACCTGAGCACTCCGGCGCGGGCCATCTCGCGCAGCCGGATCACCCCGGTGGTGGTCTCCTCGCACCCGGCGCGTACGCGGCGGGCGAGGTCGGTGCGGGTCGTGTGCAGCATGTTGACCAGGTCGCAGCCGTCGTCGAGCACCAGGTCGGGCTCGATCGCCAGCGCCGACTCGATGTGTGCGTAGTAGGCGGCCAGGTCGACGCCGGAGCGGGCGAAGACCGCGACCCCTTCGCGGACCAGGGCGGCGGCGGTGTCGTCCTGGGTGGACAGCGGGTTGGATGCGGCGAGGGTGACCTGGGCGCCGCCCGCAACCAGGGTCCGTACCAGGTTGGCGGTCTCGGCCGTGACGTGCAGGCAGGCGGCGATCCGTACGCCGGCCAGTGGTTTCTCGGACGCGAAGCGGCGCCGGATCGCCGCCAGCACCGGCATCGTCCGGTCGGCGAAGTCGATCCGCTGGGCGCCGGCGGTGGCCAGGCCGAGGTCCGCGACGTCATGCTCCTGCACGGCCGGGCCTCCTCGACGATGAGCAAAGGCGGTACGGGAACCTGGCGAGAGGTTCCCGTACCGCCCGTGGTGACTCTAGTAGCGGTAGGCGTCGGCCTTGTACGGGCCCTCGACGGAGACGCCGATGTACTCGGCCTGCTCCTTGGACAGCTGGGTGAGCCGGACGCCGAGCGCATCGAGGTGCAGCCGGGCGACCTTCTCGTCGAGGTGCTTGGGCAGCACGTAGACGCCGAGCGGGTACTGGTCGGTCTTGGTGAACAGCTCGACCTGGGCGATGGTCTGGTTGGTGAAGCTGTTCGACATGACGAACGACGGGTGACCGGTCGCGTTGCCGAGGTTGAGCAGCCGGCCCTCGGACAGCACGATGATCGAGTGGCCGTCGGCGAAGCGCCACTCGTCGACCTGCGGCTTGACGTTGATCCGGGTGACGCCGGGGACCTTGGCCAGGCCGGCCATGTCGATCTCGTTGTCGAAGTGGCCGATGTTGCCCACGATCGCCTGGTGCTTCATCCTGGCCATGTCCTCGGCCATGATGATGTCCTTGTTGCCGGTCGTCGTGACGAACATGTCAGCGGTCGCGACGACGTCTTCCAACGTCGTGACCTGGTAGCCCTCCATGGCGGCCTGCAGCGCGCAGATCGGATCGATCTCCGTGACGATGACCCGGGCGCCCTGGCCGCGCAGCGATTGGGCGCAACCCTTGCCGACGTCGCCGTAGCCACACACCACCACGACCTTGCCGCCGATCATCACGTCGGTCGCCCGCTTGATGCCGTCGATGAGGCTGTGGCGGCAGCCGTA
>JAWWOM010000151.1:0-4820 GCA_033851655.1 Frankiales bacterium | reverse complement strand
CTAGAGCCGGCCGCCGGTCTCGTCGCCGGAGAGCTTCTGTGCCGCCCAGATCGGCAGCAGTGAGAGCACTACCAGCACGGCGGCGACCACGTTGACCACGGGTGCCTGGTTGGGCCGGAACAGGTTGTCGAAGATCCACAGCGGCAGGGTCTGCAGCCCGGGCGACGTGGTGAAGGTCGTGACCACGATCTCGTCGAAGGACAGTGCGAACGCCAGCAGGGCGCCGGCCAGCAACGCCGACCTGAGCTGCGGGAACGTCACCCGTACGAAGGTCTGGAAGGTCGTTGCCCCGAGGTCCATCGACGCCTCCTCGAGAGTGGTTCCCGTACGGCGAAGCCTGGCCAGCACGTTGTTGTAGACCACGACGATGCAAAAGGTCGCGTGGCCGACGATGACGGTGAGGTAGCCGAGGGAGACGCCGGTGGCGTTGAAGGCGGAGTTCAAGGCGATGCCGGTGACGATGCCGGGCAGCGCGATCGGCAGGATCACCAGGAAGCTCACCGCGTCGCGGCCGAAGAACCGGTAGCGCGAGACCGCGAACGCCGCCATCGTCCCGAGGACCAGCGCGACGGCCGTGGCGCCGAGACCGACCTTGATGCTGGTCCACAACGCGGTACGGACGCCGGCGTTGTCCAGCGTGCGGTGCCACCACGACAGGGTGAAGGACTGCGGCGGCCAGCCGAACGTCTTCGAGGCGTTGAACGAGTTGGCCACGACCACCAGCAGCGGCACGTAGATGACGCCCAGGCCGAGCGCCATCGCGATCCGCAGGCCGATGCGTGCACGACGGGAGAGGATCACAGGTTCTCCAGGGCGCCGGTACGGCGGACGAGCCCGAGGTAGACCACGATCAGCAGCACCGGCACGACTGCCGCGGCCGCGGCGAAGGGCAGGTTGGCGGCGACACCGATGCTGTCGTAGATGACGTTGGCGAACATCTGGGTCTTGCCGCCCACGATCTTGACCGTGATGTAGTCCCCGAGAGTCAGCGAGAACGTGAAGATCGACCCGGCGACCAGGGCGGGGAACACCGCCGGCAGGGCGACCGACCGGAAGGTGCGGCCGGCCGGCGCCCCCAGGTCGGAGGACGCCTCCAGCAGCGAGTCCGGCAGCCGCTCGAACCCGGCATAGACCGGCAGGATCATGAACGGCAGCCACAGGTAGGCGAGGGTCATCGTCACGGCGACCAGCCCGAAGCCCGGCCCGTGCAGGCCGACGGGCCGCAGCGCCCAGTCCAGCACCCCGCCGTTGGCCAGCATCGCCCGCCACGCGTACGCCTTGACCAGGTAGCTCGCCCACAGCGGGGTGAGGATGGCGGCGACGAGCACCTTGCGCCAGCGCGGCGAGGCGACCTTGGCCATGTAGAAGGCCATCGGCAGCGCGATGACCGCGTCGATCACGGTCACCGCCACCGCGACGCCCAGGGTGCGCAGCGCCACGGTGCGGTAGACCGAGTTCTGCACGAGGGTGCGGAAGTTGTCCCACGTGAAGGTGTGGATGAGCGCGCCGGTGAACGAGTCCGTGGACCAGAACGCCGCCGCGAGCATCACCCCGAGCGAGCCGAGGTAGGCAGCCACGAGCCAGAGCATCGGCACCGAGAGCAGGGCGGTCAGCCGCACCCTCGGCGACCGGTGCAGAAAGCTCGACGCGCGGACCGCGTACGACGGGTCGGCCACGCTCAGCCCTTGATGGTGGTCCACGCCGTGGTCCAGGCCGCGTAGTCCTCACAGGTGTTGCCGCGCGAGTCGCCACAGGCCTTGACCGGGGTCGTCCAGTACGAGATCTTCGCCGCGTAGGCCGGGTCGAGTGCGTGATAGGTCGTGCAGAACGTCTTGTCGGCCGCGACGTCGCATGCCTTGGTCTGGGCGGGAGCCTCGCCGAACCACTCGGCGACCTGGTCGTTGACCTTGGGCGAGGTGATCCAGTTCATCCACTGGTACATGCAGTTCGGGTGGGCAGCCTTGGCGGCGACCATCCAGGTGTCCGACCAGCCGGTCGAGCCCTCCTTGGGCACCGTCGAGTCGACCTTGGCCTTCTTGCCGGCGTTGACCAGGTTGTCGTTGACCTGCCACTCGGTGCCGATGACGGTGTTGCCGCTCTCCAGCGCTGACACCGCCTTGGTGTAGTCCGACCAGTACTCGCCGATGATGCCCTTCTGCGTCGTCAGCAGGTCGGTCGCCGCCTTGAACTGGGTGGCGTCCAGCTCGTACGGGTTGGTGATCTTCAGGTCCGGCTTGGTCGCCTTGAGGTAGAGCGCGGCGTCGGCGATGTAGATCGGTGAGTCGTACGCCGTGACCTTGCCCTTGTACGGGCTGTTCGCGTCGAAGACGACCGACCACGAGTCCGGCGCCGGCGTCACCTTGTCCGTCCGCCAGGTCAGGACGTTGGCGCCCCAGCCGTGCGGGATCCCGTACATCTGGCCGTTGACCGAGTTCCAGGCCTTGACCTTGAGGAACTCCGAGATCGTCGCGTAGTTGGGCACCAGCGCGGTGTTGACCGGCGCCACGTCACCGCCGTAGATGAGCCGCAGCGTCGCATCGCCGGACGCCGACACTCCGTCGTACTGACCGGTCTTCATCAGGGTGACCATCTCGTCGGAGGTGTTGCCCACCTTGACGTTGACCTTGCAGCCGGTGCTGGTCTGGAACGGGTGCACCCAGTCGACCGTCTTGTCGTTGCTGCCGTCCTCGGCATAACCGGCCCAGACGATGATGTTGAGGGCGCCCTCGCTCTTGCCCAGCGACTTGAGCATGGAGACCTTGGGCAGCTTTGCCGCGCCGCTCGAGGACGTGCTCGAGGACGTGCTCGACGAGCTGCCGCAACCGGCCAGTGCCACGGCGAGAACGCCGGCCGCCGCCGTGGCCCGGTATGCCATCGATCGCTGTGCACGCATGCTTGCTCCTTGCTAGTGCTGGACGGGGAGGCTTGCGGTCTGGCTGTCGGGCAGTCCTTCGGGCAGACGGAACATGTGCTCCCGGCGCCAGCTGAGCCGGACCCGCTCGCCGCGGCGGGCGGTGACGTCGGCCGAGCTGCTGGCCAGGTTCTGCTGTACGGCGATCAGCCGGCCGCCGACGTCGAGGTCGACGAGGAACCGGGTGGCAGCGCCGACATAGATCACGTCCGCGACCGTGCCGTCGGCCCACAGCTCGTCCACGGCCGGCTGTTCGCCCGCCACCAGCCGCAGCTTCTCCGGCCGGATGCTGAAAAGCCCGTGCTCCCCGGCGATCTCGCGGGCAGCAGTCGCACTGAGCAGGTTGGAGGTGCCGACAAAACCGGCGACGAACGCGGTCTGGGGTGACTCGTAGATCTCGGCCGGCGCCCCGACCTGCTCGATCCGGCCCGCGTTGAAGACCGCGACCCGGTCGCTCATGGTGAGCGCCTCCTCCTGGTCGTGGGTAACGAAGATGAAGGTGATGCCGGCGTCGCGCTGGATCGCCTTGAGCTCGACCTGCATCTCCTCTCGCAGCTTGAGGTCCAAGGCACCGAGCGGCTCGTCGAGGAGCAGGACGCGGGGGCGGTTGACCAGCGCCCTGGCCAGCGCGACCCGCTGCCGCTGTCCGCCGGAGAGCTGGGACGGCCGCCGGGTCCCGTACCCCTGGAGTCGTACGGTCTCCAGCGCCTGCGCCACCCGGGTCCGCCGCTCGGCCTTGGCGACCCGCTTGACCCGCAGGCCGTACCCCACGTTGTCCTCGACGTTGAGGTGCGGGAACAGTGCGTAGTCCTGGAACACGGTGTTGACGTCACGCTCGAACGGCGCCAGCCGGCTGACGTCCTTGTCGCCGAGCAGGACCCGGCCCGACGTGGGCAGCTCGAACCCGGCAATCATCCGCAGCACCGTCGTCTTGCCGGAGCCGGACGGACCGAGCATCGAGAAGAACTCACCGTCCTCGACCTCGAGGTCCACCCCGTCCACGGCGGTCACCTCAGCGGCGCCGGACCCGAAGACCTTGCGCAGCGAATCCAGAGCCACGGCGGTCACTGCTGACCCTCCTCGGCCGGTCGAACACGGATCGCATACCCCTTGGGCCGGAATCTAGCGGAATCCGTCGCCGTCCGGCAGTACCTGACGGGGATTCCGTCGTTGCGATCGGGTTTCGGCTAGCCCCGGTTCACCGCAATATTGAACAAATGGCCCCCGCCGACGAGGTTGAGCCGGATCCACAGCTGGAGGTACATCTCGGTCGCGCGGGCCGCCTCGATGCCACCGAGGTCGAGGATCCGCTCGGCCGGCCAGCCGAACTCCGCCAACATG
The DNA here is from genome assembly GCA_033851655.1 of Frankiales bacterium. Classification (GTDB taxonomy): domain Bacteria; phylum Actinomycetota; class Actinomycetes; order JAWWOL01; family JAWWOL01; genus JAWWOL01. Next base: position 568 of record JAWWOM010000151.1, on the reverse strand, counting down.
GCGGTGACCGTCGCCTTGGCGTCGGCGTCCTCGCCTGCCACGAACACCACGTGCTCCCCGGGCACGATGGCCGGGTCGACCATCACGTCGCAGTTGATGGTGTTGAGCGACTTCACCACCCGGGCCCCGGGGTAGGCCCGCTGGATCTGCTCGCCCATGCTGTCGGTGTTGGCGACCAGCAGCGTCGGCGGGAAGCCCGAGCCGGGATCCATCGGGTTGGAGAGGTCGACCAGCACCTTGCCGTCGAGGTTGCCGGCGCCGGCCATGGCGAGCACGTCGAGGGTGACCGCGCCGCCGGTGGCGTTGACCACGACCTCGCCGTGGGCAGCGGCGTCCGCGAAGGTCTCGACGCTGACCGGGTGCTCCTGCTCCGCTGCCCACGCGTTGGCCTTGGCGTTGCCGGCATTGCGGCTGCCCATGACCACGTCGTGGCCCAGCCCAGCCAGCCGCGCCGAGATCGCCTGGCCGACCATGCCCGTACCGAGAACTCCGTACCTCATGCCTCGTCCAACCATTCGTCGATGAGCTGATGGGCGATGGAGACGGGTGGTGGCAGCAGTACCGCGCC
>JAWWOM010000107.1:0-4488 GCA_033851655.1 Frankiales bacterium | reverse complement strand
CTAGAGCTGTTCGAAGACCCAGGCGTGGGTGCGGGCGAACATCCGGCCGAAGGGCGGCCGCTCGTCGTAGTCGTGGGCGGCGCCCTGGTCGCTCCAGCGCGAGATCAGCACCATCCGGTCAGCGGTGTCCTCCGACGTCGCCGCGTAGGAGACGTAGCCCTCGGCGCCCAGGCAGGAGTCGTCGTCGGCCAGCTCCTGGAGGCAGCGACGGACGAACTCGGCCGCCTCGTCGGTACGGCCCTCGGCGGCGGTCGCCTCCCACATCCGCGCCCAGGTCATACGGTCACCAGCGCGAGCGACGGATCGGCCGCGAGGTCCAGCGGCGACGGCTCGATGCCCCTGGCCACCATCTCGGCGCCCAGCGCAGCGACCATCGCCCCGTTGTCCGTACACAGTCCCGGGCGGGGAACCCGCAGCACGATGCCGGCCCTGGCGCAGCGCTCCTCCGCGACCGCGCGCAGCCGGGAGTTGGCAGCCACGCCCCCGCCGATGACGAGGTGGTCGATGCCCCTGTCCCTGCAGGCGAGCACGGCCCTGCGGGTCAGGACGTCGACGACCGCCTCCTGGAACGCGGCTGCCACGTCGTTCACCGGGACCGGCTCGCCGGCCCGCTCGCGGCTCTCGATCCACCTGGCAACCGCGGTCTTGAGGCCGGAGAAGGAGAACGAGTAGGGCTGGTCCCGTACGGTGGCGCGCGGGAAGTCCATGGCGGCCGGATCGCCGTCGCGCGCTGCCTTGTCGATCCAGGGGCCGCCGGGGAACGGGAGCCCGAGCACCCGCGCGACCTTGTCGAACGCCTCGCCGGCAGCGTCGTCGATCGTCTGACCGAGGGAGATCACGGCGCCGGTCACGTCGGCCACCTCGAGCAGCGACGAGTGCCCTCCGGAGACCAGCATCGCGATGCACGCAGTGGGCAGTGGCCCGTGTTCGAGCTGGTCCACGGCGACGTGGGCTGCGAGGTGGTTGACCCCGTACAGCGGCTTGTCCAGGGCGAAGGCATAGGCCTTGGCTGCGGCAACCCCGACCAGCAACGCGCCGGCCAGCCCGGGACCGGCGGTCACGGCGATCGCGTCGACCTGGCCGATGGTCACGCCGGCCCGGTCGAGTGCCCGTTGCATCGTGGGCACCATCGCCTCGAGATGGGCCCGGCTGGCCACCTCGGGCACGACACCGCCGAACCGGGCGTGCTCCTCGACGCTGGAGGCCACCTGGTCGACCAGCAGGACCTGTCCTCGTACGAGACCCACGCCCGTCTCGTCGCACGAGGTCTCGATGCCGAGGACCAACGGCGCGGTCATGCGTCGGCCTTTGCAGCGGCTCTCGCCGCGAGATGCCCTGCCACGTCGGTCATCTGCATCACGATCGCGTCGACCCCCGACGGCTGGTAGTAGCGCCTGCGCAGACCGATCGGCAGAAAGCCGAACCGCTCGTAGACCGCCTGCGCCGTCGGGTTGTCAGCACGCACCTCGAGGGTCACGACGTCCTCGCCCCTGCGGACGCACTCCTCGAGCAGCGCGGTCAGCAGCAGGCCGCCGATGCCGGTGCCCTGCGCCTGCTGGATGACACCGATGGTCTGGATGTAGGCCTCGCCGACGTAGCAGCACAGTCCGGCATAGCCGACCACCTCGACGCTGCCGTCGTCGTCGGTGCGCTCTGCGACGAGGTAGAGCCGGCTGTCCTGCGCCAGCTCGGACCAGAACATCGTCTCGCTCCACTGCTCCTCGGGGAACAGCTCGGCCTCGAGCGGCAGCAGCTTGCCGATGTGCCACCAGCGCATCGGGACCAGGGTCACGGTCATGCCGGCGTCACCTGCTTGCGCGGGGCCGGCGGTACGGCGTCGGGGCGACGGAGGTAGAGCGGGTCGGCCGGTCCTGCGGTGCCGGCCGCGATCTGGGCGGCGCCGATGACGGCGAGGGCGGACGCCTCGGGGTAGGGGTGATCGCCCGTCAGGTCATGTCCCGCGAACGTCTCCCGGTAGAGCAAGGCCCCTGCCCCGGCGAGGGCTGCGCCGCTGAGGCCGGCCGCCAGGTCGCCCGGGCGGTCGACGGAGGGGCCAACGCTGCGGAGACCGTCGACGTAGCGGGCCCAGTAGACCTCACGCCGACGGGCATCTGTCATCACGACCAGGTCGCGACAATCGTTGTGCAGCAAGGCAACTGCGTCGAGGCTGCACACGCCGTGCACCGGGATGTCGAGTGCGTGGCCGAGGGCGCGCGCCGTGACGAGGCCCACCCGCAGACCGGTGAACGGGCCGGGTCCCGTACCGGCAACCACGTGGGACAGATCGCGCGGCTTGGCGCCGGCCATGGTCAGCACCTGCTGGATGCCCGGCGTGAGCAGCTCGCCCTGCCGGTTGACGCCGACCTCTGTCCACTCGGCGAGCACCGCCGACCCGTCGTGCAGGGCCACGGTGACGGCCGGGGTCGAGGTGTCGAAGGCGATCAGCAGCACCGTCCCAGCGTAGCGAGCCGGCCTCGCCCGGGTGCCGATGCCGTTGCGTGAGCGCGGCCCGGTCGCCCCTCCCGTCGCACGGGAGGGGCGACCTCGTGCTCAGGGGATGACGCGGTAGGCCACGTGCTCGGTGAAGTCCAGGGGGCCGACGGTCGAGGCGGAGACCGCGTGCCACTGGCCGTCCTGGTTCGCGGTGGGCAGCCACGCCGTCGCGGTCGCCCAGTCCAGCTCGGGCGTGCTGCCGTGGCCCCAGTCCGCGCCGAGGCCCTCGGTGCACAGGGCGCCCCAGTTGCAGTCGTCGTCCTGCAGCTCGACGCTTGCCCGCAGGATCTCCGTCGAGTCGACCACACTCACCACCTGGTTCCCCAGGGTCGCCGTGTCGCCGCTGCTGATCGAACGCTCCGGCTCCAGCACGAGCGAGGCGTTGCCCGCCAGGCCATAGCTGGTGATCTCACCGGCTCCGAAGTCGTCGCTGTCGTACTGCACGGTGACCGAGTCGAACCGCACCTGGACGTGCCCGGCGAGGGTCGAGACGGGGCCGGAGGCCAGCACCGCGTGGTTCGCCGGGTCGAGGATGTCGGCCACCCAGGTGTAGTCGTTGTGCGGGTGCAGTCCGGTCACCGTGAGGGTGTGGGTCAGCGAGAAGGTCGCGTCGTGCATCGCGTTGCCAACGGAGACACCGTTGTGGTCGAACGCGAAGTAGTAGACCTGGGTCGGGGTGCTCGTCGTGAGCACGGTGTGCACGCTCGTGGTCGTCGAGCTGGTGAACCAGACGTAGGCGCACAGACTGCCACTGCAGCTGCTCGCGCTGGCTGGAGCGGCGAAGCCGACAGCTGAGGCCACCAGGGAGGCGAGGACCACCAGGGTGCGCAGCGGGCGACGGAGGTGCTTGCGGGTTCTCGCGGAAGGTTTCATGATCACGACAGAGCCACGGAGCAGCGGCCTGATACCACGGCCACGGCATGAGTCGGGATCATGGTCGACCCACCGGGTTTTCCGCGACGAGCCGCAGGACAGGATGCTCGGCATGGAACCTGACGATCCGCGCACGTCGGGGTGGACCCGGCAGCGGCGCGAGCGGGTTCCGGTGCGCACGATCGCCGCCGTCATCGCGATGGTGCTGGCGACGGCCATCCTGGTGTTCCTGGTGATCCGGCTGGAACGGGTGCTGATCTGGATCCTCGTCGCCATGTTCTTCGCCGCCGTTCTCTCGCCGGTCACCGCTCTCGCGCAACGGCGGCTGCACCTCAACCGGGGCTTCGCCACGTTCGTGGTGTTCCTGGTCACCGTGCTGGTGATCGCCGGCATCGTGACCGTGCTGGTACGCCCGGCGGCCACGCAGGGCGCCGAGCTGGTCAAGTCAGCGCCCACCATCGTGCAGCAGGCGGCGGCCGGGCACGGACCGGTCGGTGACCTGCTGACCCGGCTGCACGTCCAGAAGTACGTGACCAGGTACGTCGCCGACCACCCCGACCTGACGACGTCGACCAAGCAGCTGGCCCAGTTCGCACCCGCGGTCATCCGGGGCGTGGCCAACGGCCTCGCTGCGGTCGTCACCATCTTCGTGCTCGCCTACCTGATGGTGCTCGAAGGCCCGATCTTCGTGAATGCCTGGCTCGACGCGCTACCGGACGACCGGCGCGAACGCGTACGCCGGGTCGCCACCGACTGCGGCAAGGCGGTCACCGGCTACGTCACGGGCAACCTGCTGATCAGCGTCATCGCCGGGTCGATCACCTGGGTGGCACTGCTTGCCCTCGGCGTCCCGTACGCGGGGGTCATGGCAGTCTTCGTGGGGCTGACCGACCTGATTCCCCTGGTGGGAGCGACGATCGGCGCCGTTCTGGTCACGCTGATCGCCTTCCTGCACGGGACAACGGACGGCATCGTCATGGCTGTCATCTTCCTCGTCTACCAGCAGGCCGAGAACCACCTGCTCCAGCCGGTCATCATGAGCCGCACCGTCAAGCTGAATCCGTTGACGGTGCTGGTCAGCGTGCTCCTCGGCGTCGAGCTGGCCGGCATCCTGGGCGCGCT
>JAWWOM010000103.1:0-13416 GCA_033851655.1 Frankiales bacterium | reverse complement strand
CGATGTCGGGCACGTCCCGTCCCGAGTGGCCCTGCTCCAGCTCGCGGATGAACCATGCGTTCTCCGCGAAGCGGCAGGCGTCGAGGAACAGCGGCTTGCCGTACCGGTCGCACACGTCGCGCACCGCCCGGAGGTTGGCGAGCGAGACCGGCTGCCCGCCGCCGCTGTTGTTGGTGATCGTCACCATCACGACGGGGACGTCGTCGGCTCGTTCCCGGAGCAGCCGGTCGAGCGCCTCGACGTCCATGTCGCCCTTGAAGGCGTAGGCCGACGCCGGGTCGCGCGCGGCGTGGCCGACCAGGTCGAGCGCGGTCGCGCCGGTGTGCTCGACGTTCGCCCGGGTGGTGTCGAAGTGCGTGTTGTTCGGCACGACCTTGCCGGGCCCACCGAGGACGCTGAACAGGATGCGCTCGGCGGCGCGCCCTTGATGCGTCGGGATCACGTGCTCGAACGGGAACAGCGCGCGGACCGCGTCGCGGAAGATGTAGTACGACGGAGATCCGGCGTAGGACTCGTCGCCATGCTGCAGAGCCGCCCACTGGTCCCGGCTCATCGCGCCCGTGCCCGAGTCGGTGAGCAGGTCGACGATCACGTCCTGCGCGAGCACCTGGAACAGGTTGTAGCCCGCGCCGCGGACGGCGGCCCTGCGCTGCTCCGGTGTCGTCATCCGCAGCGGCTCGACGCTGTGGATCCGGAACGGCTCGATGATCGTACGGAACTCCGGTGCGTCCATGGCCCCATCGTCGTTGGTCGGGGCCACTACCTCCGGAAGGCGCGCGTCGCCGATGCCTGGTCGCGGGGCTTGATGACCATCACGTCGATGTCGACGTGCGCTGGCCTGGTGACGGCGAAGGCGATGCAGTCGGCGATGTCATCGGCGGTCAGGGGGGTGAGTCCCTCGTAGGTCTTGGCCGCCCGGCCAGCGTCTCCTTCGAAGCGCAGCAGCGAGAAGTCGGTCTCGACCATGCCGGGCGCGATCTCGGTGATCCGTACGGGCTTGCCGAGCAGCTCCAGCCGCAGCGTCTCGTTGACCGCCCGGGCCCCGTGCTTGGCCGCGGCATAGCCGGCCCCACCCTCGTAGACCTCGCGGCCGGCGATCGACCCGACCAGGACGATGTGCCCGTTGCCGCCACCGATGATCAGCGGCAGCAGCGCCTTGGTCACCCGCATCACGCCGAGCACGTTGGCGTCGTACATCCAGCGCCACTGCTCCTCGTCGGACTCTGCCACCGGAGTCAGACCCCTTGCCCCGCCGGCATTGTTGACCAGCACGTCGCAGGCGGTGACGGCCTCGGCGAACGCGGCGACGGACTCCGGCGACGTCACGTCCAGCGTCACGGCGGTGCCACCGATCTCGGCGGCCAGCGCATCGAGCCGGTCGCGTCGGCGGGCGGCGACGACCACGTCGAAGCCCTCGGTCGCGAGCCGGCGGGCTGTGGCCTCGCCGATCCCACTGCTGGCTCCGGTGACGACGGCGGTTCGGCGGGAGGTCATGCCCCAGAGCCTAGAAGATGCGCCTCGAGGGCCCGTACGGCGAGGGCGTGGTCCTGGTCCTGGGGCAGCCCGGACACCGCAAGGACGCCCACCAGTCCCACGCCGGCCACCGAGAGCGGGATGGCTCCGCCGTGGGCCGCGTACGAGGCGGGGTCGAGGTGCGGCTCCTCCTCGAACGCGGCGCCGCGGTCGCGGTACGAGCGGCCGACGAAGTAGGAGGAGTGGCCGAACCGGTAGACCAGCGCGGTCTTGCGCCGGATCCAGTCGGCCTGGTCCGCCACCGTGCCCGCCAGTGCGGCGTGGAACATCAGCTGCTGGCCGTGGGCGACGGCGATGGTCACCGCGAGGCCGTCCGCCCTGGCCAGCGAGACCGCGAGGTTGCCGAGCGCCCAGGCGTCGTCAGCGTCGAACCGGGCCAGCCGCAGCCGGTCCTCCTCGGCGAGCAGGAAGGGCAGGTCAACGGCGGTGTAGTCGGTCATGACCTCGGACGTTACCGTGCCACCGACCCCGCCCTGGAATGCGCCGGAGTGCGGATGCGTCAAACTGGGGTAGGTCCCGAGCCGATCTGGCCGACAGCGAGGAGGTGCCCGCCCGGTGAGCCCCACCCGTACCCCCCGTCACCAGCTGCCGCGACGGGTCGCCACGATCAGCGTGCACACCTCACCGCTGGACCAGCCGGGTACGGGCGACGCCGGCGGCATGAACGTCTACATCGTCGAGCTGTCCAAACGGCTCGCGCTCCTCGGCATCGAGTCCGAGATCTTCACCCGCGCGACCAGCAGCGATCTGCCACCTGTGGTCGAGCTGGTCCCTGGTGTCACCGTCCGGCACATCACCGCCGGCCCGCTCGAGGGCCTGTCCAAGAACGACCTGCCGGCCCAGCTGTGCGCCTTCACCTCGGGCGTCCTGCGCGCGGAGGCGTCGCGCGAGCCCGGCTGGTACGACGTGATCCACTCGCACTACTGGCTCTCCGGCCAGATCGGCTGGCTGGCCAAGGACCGCTGGGGGGTCCCGCTGGTCCACTCGATGCACACGATGGCCAAGGTCAAGAACGCCAACCTGGCCCTCGGTGACTGTCCCGAGCCCGCCGCCAGGACGATCGGCGAGGAGCAGGTCGTCGCCGAGTCCGACCGGCTGATCGCCTCGACCCGCCAGGAGGCGCACGAGCTGGTCGAGCTGTACGGCGCCGACCCCGCCAAGGTGGTCACCGTCGCCCCCGGCGTCGACCTCGAGCGCTTCCGCCCCGGCTCGCGGGTGGTTGCCCGTACCAGGCTGGGGTTGCGCCAGGACGCCGTGGTGCTCGCCTTCGTCGGCCGGATCCAACCGCTCAAGGCGCCGGACGTGGTGCTCCGTGCAGCGGCCCGGCTGGTCGAGCACGACCCGGCCCTGCGCGAACGGCTGGTCGTGCTGGTCGTCGGCGGAGCCTCCGGCAGCGGTCTGGCCGAACCGGCGGCGCTGGCCAAGCTCGCCGGCGACCTCGGCATCAGCGACCTGGTCCGGTTCGAGCCGCCGGCGGACCAGGTCCGGCTGGCCGACATCTACCGCGCGGCCACCGTCACCCTCGTCCCGAGCCACAACGAGTCGTTCGGGCTGGTCGCCCTCGAGTCCCAGGCCTGCGGCACCCCCGTGGTCGCGGCGGCGGTCGGCGGCCTGCGCACCGCGGTCAGCGATGGCCAGTCGGGGCTGCTGATCCCGGGCCACGACCCGGATGACTACGCCGCAGCCGTACGCAGGATCGTCGGCTCCCCGTCGTTGCGGCACAGCCTCGCCGAGGGCGCGGTCGCCCACGCCAGCCAGTTCGGCTGGTCGGTCACCGCAGCCGGCGTGCTGGAGACCTACCGCGAGGCCCTCGAGGCCGCCCGGTTCGCCCAACCGCTCGCCGCCGTCGCGAGGTAGGCACAGCGTGCCCCCCGAGGACCTCGGCCGGATCCTCGGGCGCATTCTCGACGACGCCGGTTTCCCGTACGAGAACTCGCGGCCCGGCGCCTACCTGGTCAGGCTCGAGGGTGCCCACCGGCTGGCCACCATGTGCTGGCTGGTGATCGGCCAGCACAGCCTGCTGGTCGAGGCGTTCTTCCTGCGCCGGCCGGACGACGACCCCAAGGCGCTGCACGCCTACCTGCTCGACCGCAACGCCTCGATGTACGGGGTCGCGTTCAGCATCGATCGGCTCGGCGACGTCTATCTGGTCGGCCGGCTGCCGCTCGCCGCGGTGGCTCCCGACGAGATCGACCGGCTGCTCGGCTGCGTGCTCACCTACTCCGACGGCAGCTTCGACCGGGCGCTCGAGCTGGGGTTCGCCGACGCGATCCGGCGCGAGTGGGCCTGGCGGACCTCCCGCGGCGAGTCGACGGCCAACCTCTCCGCCTTCGCCCACCTGGTCGACGGTTCATAAGATCGTGCACCGGTCCGGCGTAGGTTCCGTACACTCAACGGCTGACCGTCCCCCGACAAAGGAGCGACCCCTTGCTCCCCCAGGCCTATCCGGTCGCCGGACCGTGGATCACCGACCTGGAGCAGAAGTACGTCGCCGACGCGGTCCGGGACGGCTGGTACGAGCGGGCCGGTGAGTGGCCGGCCCGGCTCGAGGGCGACTTCGCGGCAGCCGTCGGCCGTCAGCACGCCTTTGCGCTGCCCTCCTGCACCGCCGGGCTGCACCTCGCCCTCGCCGCGCTGGGGGTCGGGCCGGGTGACGAGGTGGTCGTTCCCGAGGCGACCTGGATCGCTTCCTCCGCCCCGGTCAGCTACGTCGGCGCGACGCCGGTCTTCGCCGACATCGACCCGGTCACCTGGTGCCTGTCGGCCGACTCGCTGGCCGCCGCGATCACCGAACGGACCCGTGCCGTCATCGTGGTCGACCTCTATGGCGGGATGCCCGACTGGGCAGCCCTGGCTGCCGTCACCGAGCCGGCCGGCATCCCGTTGATCGAGGACGCCGCCGAGGCGGTGGGCTCCACCTGGCGGGGCCGCCCCGCGGGCGGCTTCGGTGTGGCCTCGGCCTTCAGCTTCCACGGATCCAAGACGCTGACCACGGGGGAGGGTGGCCTGCTGCTGGTCGACGACGACGCCCTGGCCGCTCGGATCGCGGTTCTGCGCGACCATGGCCGGACCCCGGGGGACAAGCGGTTCCTCAACGGGGAGGTCGCGTTCAAGTACAAGATGAGCCCGATCCAGGCCGCCCTCGGTGTGGCCCAGCTCGAGCGGCTCCCCGAGCTGCTGGCCCGCAAGCGGCAGATCTACGCCTGGTACGAGCAGCGGCTCGGCGACGTCCCCGGCCTGGTCCTGAACGCAGAGCCCGGCGACGTGCTCAACTCGTACTGGATGGTCACCGTCGTCCTGCCCGGCGTCGACAAGGTTGCGCTGGGGGACGGGCTGCGCAGCCAGGGCGTCGACACCCGCCCGTTCTTCGAGCCGCTGTCCCAGCTGCCCGCCTACGACGGACTGCCGTCGGCGCTGGCCGCCCGGGCCGCCAACGGGGTGGTCCGCTCGATCAGCCCGTACGGGCTCAACCTGCCCTCGGCGTTGCGGCTCGAGGAGTCCGACGTGGACCAGATCTGCCGCATCCTGCTCCGTCTGCTCGAGCGCGGCTGACCGGCGGCTCGTCCGCCCCTCCCGGTCTGTGGAAGGATCGCCGCCGTGAAGATCCTCATTACCGGCGGTGCCGGGTTCATCGGCAGCACCGTCGCCACCGCCTGCCTTGGTGCCGGCATCACCCCGGTGATCCTCGACGACCTCAGCACCGGCCGGCGCGAGTTCACCGAGGGACGCGTCGCGTACGAGGGCGACATCGCGGACGCGGCGCTGCTCGACCAGATCTTCGCCGAGCACCCGGACATCGCGGCGACGATCCACTGCGCCGCCAAGATCGTCGTGCCGGACTCGGTGGCCGACCCGGTGACCTACTACGACAACAACGTGGCCAGGACCTTCGCCCTGGTCGGGCACCTGCTGCGGCTGGGCTGCACCCGGCTGCTGTTCAGCTCGTCGGCCTCGATCTACGCCCCTGGCGCCGACCTGACCGTCGACGAGCACTCCGGGCTCGCGCCGGCCAGCCCGTACGCCCGTACCAAGCTGGTCGTCGAGCTGTTCCTGGCCGACGTCGCGGCTGCCACCGGCATGCGGGTGCTCTCGCTGCGCTACTTCAACCCGATCGGCGCCGATCCGCTGCTCCGTACGGGACTCCAGCTCGCCGCCCCGTCGCACGCCGTCGGGAAGCTGCTCGAGGCCTACGCCGCCCGCACCCCGTTCCAGGTCACGGGTGTCGACTACGCCACGCGCGACGGATCGGCCATCCGCGACTACATCCACGTCTGGGACCTCGCCCTCGCGCACGTCGCAGCCCTGCGCGAGATGGACCGGATCGTCGAGCCGGGAACGGCGCTGCCGATCAACGTCGGGACCGGCAACGGCACCACCGTACGGGAGCTGGTCGCGGCGTTCCGGGCCATCGTCGGCGACTTCGAGGCGGTCGACGCGCCGCCACGGCCCGGGGACGTGATCGGCAGCTACACCCGCAGCGACCGGGCGGCGGAGCTGCTCGGCTGGAAGGCCGAGCGCTCGCTCGAGGACGGGCTGCGTGACTCGCTGGCCTGGCTCGACCGTCGGCCAGAGGTGCTCGGCTTCTAGGGGTTGCCGGCAGCCTCGTGGCAGATGCTGTCGCGCTGTCCGTACCTCACTACCGCCGGGTGTCCGGATCGGTCTCGTTCTGCCCCGGCAGTCCCTGGGACAGCACTGCCTCGCGTATCGCGCTGGCCCTGACGACCTCGACCAACCGCCGGTCTTGCTCGCGGAACCGGAAGTAGGTGCCGATGCTGGTGGCGATGAAGATCACGATGAACAGGTAGAGGACCAGGTCGGTGCCGCGGGCAACGCCCACCAGGTTGGCGGCTGAGGTGGTCAGGTTGGGGTTGATGACGGACGCAATCGCAGCCGCGGTGAGCGCAATCGCCGCGAGCCGCATCCCTGCCCGCAGGCCGACGTGCGCGCGGTGCCGGAACCCCCAGCCGAGCATGCCGAGGAAGCTGAGGATGAGCAGGATCTTGATCCAGGTCATCGCCGCCCCCTCAGCACCTGGTTCAACCAGATGTCCATCGCGATGTTGACCGAGTTGATCGAGCGCTGGCCCTTGTGCATGGAGTAGTCCGTGTAGTCGATGGTGACCGGGTGCTCCGCGTAGCTCAGCCCGCTGCGGGTGATCAGGGCGAGCAGCTCGCTTGCATAGGCCATGTCCGACATGGACAGGTCCACCTGGCTGGCGAAGCGCCGCGAGAACACCCGCAGGCCGTTGTGTGCGTCGGTGAGATCAACCTTGGACGTCAGCCGCTCGAACAGCCGGGCTGCCCTGAGCAGCAGCCCCCTGCTCTTCGGCATGTTCTCGGCCCTGCCGAGGAACCGCGACCCGATGAGGATGTCCATGCCCTCGGCCCGGATCCGGTCCGCCATTGCCGCTGCGTCCTCAACCCGGTGCTGACCGTCGGCGTCGAAGCAGAGAAAGTAGTCGGCATGGTGGTCCAGCAGGGCGTACTGGAGGCCAGTCTGCAGAGCAGCGCCGGCGCCGAGGTTGACCGCATGCCGTACGACGTTGGCCCCGGCTCGGGCCATCTCCTCGCTGGAGGTGTCGGTGCTGCCGTCGTCGACGCCAACCACGTGCGGGAACACCTTCTTGAGACCGCGGATCACGTCGCCGACCACGCTGGCTTCGTTCAGGCAGCGGACGATCACCCAGACGTCGTCATTGGTTCGCGCGACGGCAGCCGCCGCGGCAGCGTCCGGGTCCTCCAAGTGCAGCGTCACGGGCAACAGGGTAACGCCTCCCACGGGCTGACGTGGCCCGACGTGCGAGGCGGCGCTGGTCGTTCGGCGCGGCCGCTCCGTGGCAGGATCGTTGACGTCCCGTACGGGACCGTAGTGATCCTGCCTGCCTCGACCTGTGGAGCCACCGTGGTTGACCGTCCGCCCTACCCGCTCTCCCGCGACGCGCGGATCTACGTCGCTGGGCACCGCGGACTGGCCGGGTCCGCCGTCTGGCGCCGGCTGGAGAAGTCCGGCTTCACCAACCTGTTCGGTGCCAGCTCGGGCGAGGTCGACCTGCGAGACCGCGCGGCCGCGTTCAGCTATCTGCGCGACATCCGGCCCGACGTGGTCGTGCTCGCCGCCGGTCGGGTCGGCGGCATCATGGCCAACAGCACCCACCCGGCCGAGTTTCTCTCCGACAACCTGCGCATCCAGGTCAATGTGATGGACGGCGCCCACCAGATCGGCGTCCAGCGGCTGCTGTTCCTCGGCTCGTCGTGCATCTACCCCAAGTTCGCGGAGCAGCCAATCCGCGAGGACAGCCTGATGACCGGACCGCTCGAGCCGACGAACGACGCCTACGCGATCGCCAAGATCGCCGGCATCATGCAGGTGCAGGCGCACCGCAGGCAGTACGGCGTGCCGTGGATCTCCGCCATGCCCACCAACCTGTACGGGCCCGGCGACAACTTCGACCCCGCGGTCTCCCATGTGCTGCCGGCCCTGCTGCGGCGCTTCCACGAGGCGACCGAGCGTGGCGACAGCGAGGTCGTGCTCTGGGGCAGCGGTACCCCGCGCCGGGAGTTCCTGCACGTCGACGACCTGGCCTCAGCGCTGGTGTACCTGCTGGAGAACTACGACGACGCGCAGACGATCAACGTCGGCATCGGCGAGGACATCACCATCCGCGACATGGCCGAGATCGTCGCAGGCGTGGTCGGCTTCAAGGGCACGATCGTGCAGGACACCAGCAAGCCCGACGGCACCCCGCGCAAGCTGCTCGACGTGTCCCGGCTCAGTGCCCTGGGCTGGGCGCCCGAAATCGAGTTCCGTGCCGGCCTGGCGGAGACCTACCGCTGGTTCGTCGAGCACCATGCCACCGCCCGCATGGGGGCCTAGGTCTCGTCCTCAGCCGGAGAGCAGTGACCGGTAGGCCTGAGCCGTCACCGTCGCGGTCGCCTGCCACGTGAAGCGGGCTGCGCGAAGGACTCCGTCCTTGCCCAACTGAGTGCGGAGGCCGTCGTCGCCGACAAGCAGATCCAGCTGCCCGGCCAACGCCGCTGGGTCGCCGATGGGGAAGTAGCGCGCCACCTCGCCGCCGACCTCCGGATGCGATGACGAGTCGGCCAGGACCACGGCCGCACCCGATGCCATCGCCTCCAGGGTGGGCAGCCCGAACCCCTCGTGCCGGGACGGAAAGACGAAGGCCAGCGCGTGCGCGTACAGCCGGCAGAGCTCGTCGTCCGGGGCGCTGATCTGGCAGACGCGGTCGCTGATGCCGAGGTGGCGCAGCCGGGCCGACTCCCCGTCGGTGAATGAGCCCCCGCCGACGGCCACCAGCGCCACCTCGGTGTCGGCGAGCAGCGCCGTCGCCTCGGCGAGCACGTCGAAGTCCTTGTAGCCGCCGCGCCGGCCGATGAAGAGCAGGTAGCGTTCGGGCACCCCGGACGGCGGTCCGACGTCGGGGCGGAACTCGGGGCCCACGCCGAGGTACGTGACCGGCATCGGTACCCCGGGGTCCCCGTACACGTCGATCAGGTCCTGCCGGGCAGACTCGGAGATGCAGAGGACCATGTCGCAGTCGGCCACGTAGCGGCGTTTGGCCAGGTGCGGGTCCCTGCTCGGGAAGGACTCGGGGTAGAGCTCGGGGATCATGTCGTAGACCGTGCAGACGTGGCGAGCCCTGGAGCCGCCGGCCATGAAGCGCGGGTGGAAGTACGTGTGGTGCAGGATGTCCGCCCGCCTGGCCGTCCGGCGGCTGCGGGTGTTGGCGAGAAAGTAGGCGCCCTGGCCGGCGATCGCCAGCCTCCCGTCGAGCTCCGGCAGTGGCAGCCGGCGGGACAGCCTGGCGGCCGTGCTGTGCTCGTTGTCGCTCCAACGCCAGCCGGGGACGGCCTGAACGCCGAGCTCCGGTGCCGCCTGGAACGCCTCGATCAGACTCACCACGTAGCGCGAGATGCCGCCGCGTCGCTGTGCCAGGAACACCTGCTCGTCGTAGCCGACCCGCATCGCCCCTCGATCATCGGTGGGATCGGGCGCGCCGCACGGCCCGCCGGACACGGTAGGTTACCCGGATCTGTCAAGGGTGTTTTGGTCGAGGGGTGGTAGCGGTGGGCGTGGTGAACGTTGCGGTGGGCGGCGCCAAGCGCCTGGTGCGGACCAGGGTGCTGGAGCAGCAACTGCGCCAGGGCATGCCGGCGATCCTGGCCCAGAAGGCCGCCAGGCCGGCTTTCCGACGGCTCTGGGACGCGGAGGTCTCGGTCTTCAGCCAGTGGGGCGAGGACGGGATCCTGGACTACCTGTGCGACTTCCTCGGTCTCGGCCGGCCCTCGGTCGTCGAGTTCGGTGCCGCGGACTTCCAGGAGTGCAACAGCCGCTTTCTTGCGGAGTACCGGAACGCCAACGTGCTCGCCGTCGACGGCCGATCTGACCTCGAGTCGACCGTGAAGAAGCTGTTCGTAGGCTGGCGGACGACCGTGGACGCGGTCCAGGCCTGGATCACGCCGGAGAATGCCGATGCTCTGCTGACCCGGGCGCGGACAGCTTTCGGCGGCGTCGACATCGTGTCGCTCGACATCGACGGCAATGACTACTGGGTGGCGGAGTCCCTCGACCTGACCGGCGTCAGCATCGTCGTTGTCGAGTACCAACCGCTTTTCGGCGGCGCTCTGCCGGTGTCCGTCCCGCGCAACGACACGTTCGACCGGGGCAAGGAGCACTACAGCTGGCTCTACTACGGGGCGTCGTTGCGGGCCTATGTAGAGCTCTTTCAAGATCGCGGCTTCACCCTGGTGGGCACGAATCGACCGGTGAACAACGCCTTCTTCGTGCGCAACGACCGGCTTGAGGGCTTTCCCTTGGAGCTACCTGACCCGAGCGCCGACTTGTCCGACTACGTTGACGGCCGCATCCGCGAGAGCCGTGATGAGAGCGGCAAGCTTGACCACCTGTCCGGTGCGGCGCGAGTTGAGGTCATGGCGGACATGCCACTCGTCAACACGGCGACCGGCGATCGCCTCACCGTGGGGAGCAGCGCGCAAGCCGTGTGGCATCCCGGCCCTTAGCCAGCGGAGGTACCACGCTTGCGCAGTGAGTCCGTGGCCGTGAGCAGGATCCGTTGCGCCTTTTTTGCCCGGGCCAGGAGCGTCGCGACCCGCCTCGAGCGCACGGACGGACAGCCCTCCTCGAGGCGACGGAAGGCCAAGGTCGCATCGTAGATGTTGCGTGCCCCGGACCCTGAGCAGTCGAAGACCGGGTTGGTGACAAAGATGAGCCGCAGCACCGACCGGAGCATGCGTGGCACGAGGAGCCGGTGGGCGCGGCGGATCTGAACCTCGGCGAAATCCGTCAGGCCGTGCTGGCTGGCTATCGTCCGCACCGTCCGCTCGGTCTCTGGCCGTACCAGCGGGTTGACCAGGTAGTTCTGATCAGCAAGGGCCGCTTGCAGAACCTTGGCGATGTCGATGGCCAGATCCGGGCTGGCGCCCACGTGGTCGCGAACCTGAAGGAACGTCTCGGCCACGAGCACCGGGATGGACGGTGAGTAGGTCAGCTCCGGGTGAAACGGCAAGGTGTTGTCGCGGACGAAGCGGGCGGCAGCCGAGCCTTCGTCGCTGGCCCCGCTCACCTGGCTGGCGCCGCTGCTGTGCCGGGACTGGCCTGACAGCGAGTAGGCGCGGTTGGACACGTGGAAGCTGTCGATGGTCGAGGCGACCGCGACTCCGGAGTAGATGTCGGGGGTGATGGAGTGGAAGAACCGCCCGTCGCGGCCACGCGCCTCCTGAAGCACATCGCTGCGGACGAACCCGAAGTACGGGGAGGGGAGCGCGGTGTACTTGGTTGTGAAGCCGCGCACTTCACGCAGCACACTCGCGGACGCCACCTCCCGTACGCGGGGCTGCTGGTCCAGGGACATGTTCAGCATGTTGGCCAGCTGGGTCTCGAAGAACCCGGGCCAGTAGTAGTTCTGCATCGACCAGGTGAAGGCCTTGCTGCGCAGGCGCTCCAGGATCGGTCCGAGCTCGGCCAGCGCGCCGGGCAGCAGGCCGTCGTCGTCACCGAGAAAGGTGATGTAGCCGGGACCGGCGTGGGACAGGGCGAACTCGAAGTTCTCCGACATGCTGACCGCGCGACCGGTGTTGACGTAGCGGATACGCGGGTCGGCGACTGCCAGCACCATCGCCTGGGTCTCATCCGAGCTCGCATTGTCACTGACGATGATCTCGAGGTTGTCGTAGTCCTGCGTGGTGCAGGTCTGGAGGGCCCACTGGAGTGTGTCGGCGCGGTTCCGGGTCGGGATGGCGACGGTGAAACGGGTGGTCACAGTGGGGCATCCTGGGGATTCTTGCGCAGCCCGGCCGACCCCACGTGCTGGAAGACGAGCATGACCACGCAGGCGGTGGCGATGGCGCTCACGGGGGCGAGGGACGCGCGGTCCAGGGCACTTGCGGGAGCGAGCAGGGCGAGGACCAGCGCGACGGTGCCGATGACCCAGGCGATCGCGATGCCGCTCCACCTGTCGAGTGCGGCCAGGCTCGCCTGCTGCACGACTGCAAGGAACATCAGGGCACCAGCGCCGGCCAGGAGCGCCAGGATGCCGATGTCCAGGGATGCGCCCGAGGGGGTGTGGGCGTACAGGGGCAGCGCCCAGACGCCGATGGTGGCGAATGCCACGACGAACAGCCCGCCGAGGGCGACCGACGCGAGCTCGGCCTTGCGCCGAAGCCGCAGGAACGTGGCGTGGTCCGCGATCTCGATGGCGTGCGCGAGCTGCGCGAGCAACGGGCCGAACGCCGCCGCCACGAACTGGGTGGGGATCCGGCTGATGGTGACCGCCGCCGAGAACGCCGCGATCGTGTCGTCGCTGACGTGCCCGGCGGCCTGCAGCCAGGGCACCGGGCCGCTGCCGGCCAGCAGCGGGCCGCCGGCCGCGGCCAGCAGCAGCAGCGCGGGGCGCCAGGGCACGTCCGGACCGTGCAGGGTCGGCGCCGCGAACCACCCGGGGCAGACGACACCGCCGGCGGCGAGGCCTCCGGCCGCAGCCACGCAGGTCGCGAGCGCGAGCAGCAGGACGCTCCCGTGGCCGGTCGCGACCAGAAGGGAGCAGAGGGCGATGCGTAGCAGCCCGTCGGTGGCAAGCTGGGCGGCGACTGCCGGGAAGCGCGCGCGGCCCGTGGCTGCGGCGCGCTGGACCGACTGGGTCGCGGCGAGGAAGACGTAGACAGGCAGCAGCACGGTGAGGCTGGCATGGCCGTGGAACTCGCGTCGGGTGAGCCACCAGCCGCCGGCCAGCACCGCGACAGCCAGGCCGGTGGCGACCAGCCAGGAGCGTGCGAGGAGGACGCTGATGACGTGCGCAGGGTCGCGGTGGGCGGCGTGCTCGGCGATGGCGAGCCGGCTCAGGTAGGCCTCGAAGACGCCGAAGGCTGACGCGAGCAGCGTGGTCATGATCCACCACACGTTGAAGGCGCTCTTGGCCTCCGGTGGCAGCTGGTGGTCCACCAGGGCGAGCATGCCGAGCGTGGCAGCGCCGGTGACGCACAGACCGGCCGCGACGACGAGCGACCCTCGTGCCAGCTGGCGCTCGCTGCCGTCGATCGCGTCACCCGGCAGGGGGCTGCCCGCCCCGCTCAGCTCGTGGCCCAGCGCTGTCAACGGCCCACCCATCGCTCGTCCCGCCGGCCTCCGAGCGGCCCCGCGTCTCAGCGTACCCGGCGGATGATGCCGTCCCGGAACTCCGTCACGAGCGCGCGGCGCGACCAGTCGGGCGCCGGTTCGAAGTCGGCGTTCTCGGCGAGGAAGGCCCGTACCGCGGTCAGCGGGTTGTTGCCCTTGTCCCACGGGCGGTCCGGGTAGAAGCCCGCCGGGAACTCCTCGACCAGCGTGTCCGCGACCAGCACCATCCCGCCG
>JAWWOM010000085.1:0-12844 GCA_033851655.1 Frankiales bacterium | reverse complement strand
CGAAGGTGGCGGCCGGCAGCTTGCCCTGCTTGCGTACCGGAACGAAGCCGGCGCCCAGCTTGTACGCGACCGGCGCAGCCACGATGAAACCGCGGGCCTCGATGCCGACCACCTTGTCCACGCGTCCGCCGGGAACGTGCTCCCCGCCGAAGTCGGCCAGCGCGTCGACCATCGCCGCGTAGGCCTCGTGGTCGGCCAGCAGCGGCGCGATGTCCTTGAACAGCACGCCCGGCAGCGGGTAGTCGGGGACGTCGCGTACCCGCGCGGCCAGGAACTCGGCGAGGTCGGGGCGGGGGGTCACCGCCGAGCCGGGCTCACGCGCGGGCGTGAACCGGCACGGCTCACCGGCGGCGCTTGGTGCCCGGCCGGCTGGCCGGCTTGCGCCGCACCGGCGGACGGGTGCCGCCGGTCGCCCTGCCGGCTCCCGTACCGCTGAGCTCGCCGGCTTCGTCGTCGACCGGTACGGCCGCGTCGGCGTCGGCAGCGACGGGCAGGGTCGGCCCCGCGGTGGCGCTGCCTTCCCGGGCGGCCTTGGCCTCGGCGGCCTCGCGCATCGCGACCTTCTTGCGCAGCTGGATCATCGCCGGCTCCCGCTCCTTCATCTCGGTCAGCAACGGCGTCGCGACGAAGATCGAGGAGTAGGCACCGGTGGCCAGACCGATGAACAGGGCCAGGGCGAGGTCCTTGAGCGTGCCGGCACCGAGCAGGCCGACACCGATGAACAGCAGGCCGGCCACTGGCAGCAGCGCGATGATCGAGGTGTTGATCGAGCGGACCAGGGTCTGGTTGACCGCCAGGTTCGCCGCCTGGCTGTAGGTCAGCTTGCTGCCCGCGCCGATGCCGGCGGTGTTCTCGCGCACCTTGTCGAACACGACGACGGTGTCATAGAGCGAGTAGCCGAGGATGGTCAGCAGGGCGACCACGGTGGCCGGGCTGACCTCGAAGCCGACCAGCGAGTAGATGCCGGCGGTGATCAGCAGGTCGTGGACCAGCGCGATGATCGCGGCCGCGGCCATCTTGGGCTGGAACCGGATCGAGAGGTAGATCACCACCACGACCAGGAAGACGACCAGGGACTCGATCGCCTTCTTGGTGATCTGGTTGCCCCAGGTCGCGCCGACGGTGTTCAGGCTGATCTTGGTGGTCGGGATGTTGAAGGTCTTCGAGAGCTGCGTCTCCACCTGGTTGACCTGGTTCGAGGAGCCCTTGTCGGAACCGTTGGTCAGGATCCCGGTCGTGATCCGGATGTGCTTGCTCGAACCCGAGCCGATGTTCTGGACCACGACGTTGTCGCCGGTGAAGCCCGCGCGCGCCATGGCAGCCTGCGTCTGGCTGATGCTGGTGACCCCGGGCAGGTCGAACTGGGTGCCGCCCTTGAAGTCGATGGACGGCTTGATCCCGATGATGAGCAAGCTGCCCAGGCTGACCAGCATGACGGCGCTGGACAGGAGGTACCACCACCGGCGACGGCCGATGAAGTCGTACGAGATGTCGCCGGCGTAGAGCCGGTGGGCGACGTTGCGCAATCCTCCGCTGGCCATCGTCACGCCTCCTTCGGTGCGGGGCGGACGGCGGCAGGGTTGGTGGCGCCGCTGCCGAGGACGCGTTGTCGGCCGAGCCCGGAGAACTTCCCCCCAGAACCGTACAGCTTGGTCTTGGCGAGCACCGAGATCAACGGCTTGGTGAAGAAGAAGACCACGAACAGGTCGGTGATCGTCGACAGGCCCAGGGTGAAGGCGAACCCGCGGACGTTGCCGACGCTGAGCCAGTACAGGATCGCCGCGGCAAGCAGGGACACCGTGTCGGCCGAGATGATCGTCCGCCTGGCGCGGACCCAGGCCCGCTCGGCGCCGCTGCGCAGCGTTCGGCCCTCGCGGACCTCGTCCCGCAGTCGTTCGAAGTAGACGACGAACGAGTCAGCGGTGATGCCGACCGCGACGATGAAGCCGGCGATGCCGGCCAGGGAGAGCCGGTAGCCGATCTGGCCACCGAGATAGGTGACCGAGGCATAGGTGGTCAGCGCCGACACCATGAGCGAGGCGATGGTGACCAGGCCGAGACCCCGGTAGTAGAGCAGCGAGTAGACCAGCACCAGGCCGAGGCCGATGCCACCGGCGATCAAGCCGCCGCGCAGCTGGTCGGAGCCGAGCGTCGGTGAGACCTCGTCGACGGTCTCCTTGGTGAGGGTGACGTCGAGCGAGCCGAAGTTGAGGATCTGGGCCAACGACTCGGTGTCGGCCTGGGTGAAGCCACCGGTACCGCCGGTGATCTGGGCCTGGCCGCCGGTGATCGCACTCTGGATGACCGGCGCCGACTCGACCACGCCGTCGAGCACCACAGCCACCTGGTTGAGCGGTGAGGCGAGCGAGGTCACCGCCGTCGTGAGCTTGCCGAAGTGGTCGGCGCCCGAGCCGGTGAAGTTCAGCTGGACCAGCCAGCCCTGGGTCGCGTCGTCCAAGGACGAGGCGTTCTTGACGTCCTTACCGCTCATGTACGACGGGGCCAGGATGTAGATCTGGCTGCCGTCCCTGGAGCAGGCGGCGAGCGGCTGGGCCGGGTCGTCCAGCGCAAGCGCCTCGACGGCACCGAGCTTGTCCTTGGTGCAGTGGCCCAGCGCCGTGACCTGCTTGTCGATCTGGCCGCCGGTGGTGCAACCGGTCGGGAAGTTGCTGCTGGTGTTGATCGATGGGCACGGCCCGGTCGGCTGGGTCGCCGTCGGAGAGGCGGCGGCGCTGGCGGCGGCGCCGCTGGGCGTCGCGCCGGTGGCCGCGGCAACGCTGGGCGTCGTGGCAGGAGTAGTCGGCGCCGCGGAGGTGGGCGGAGCGGCGGAGGTCGTAGCCGCCGCGGCACTGGTCGCACCGGCAGCGGTGAGCGCGTCGGAGAGCGCCCGGCCGTTGCTGGTGGGGCTCGGCTTGACCACGGCCGGCGCGGAGGTCGTCGCGGCAGGTGCCTTGCTGGTGGTGGCCGGTGACGACGAGGCGCCGGAGGTGGTCGGCGCAGCGGTGGCGGTCCCGGTCGGAGTCCCGGTCGGCGTTCCGGTCGGCTTGGCCGTCCCGCTCGGGGTGGCGCTGGTGGACGGCGTCACCGCACTCACCGGAATCGTCGTCAGCACCTGCCGGAACCGCAGCTGCGCCGTGGTCCCGATCAGGTTGATCAGGTTGTTGTTGCTCTTGCCGGGGACGTCGACCTCGATGTTGCCGCCGATGACGGAGACCTGCGCCTCAGAGACACCGATGCTGTTGACCCGGTTCTGGATGACCGACACGGCCTGGTCGAGCTGAGCCTGGGTCACCTTCTTGCCGGCGGGCACCGATGGCTTGAGGACCGCGTTGAGGCCACCCTCGAGGTCGAGGCCGAGCTTGGGGGTCCAGTTGCCGCCGGCGGCGACGCCCGCATAGAGCAGGGCGATCACCACGAAGCAGGAAGCGAGCCACCGCCAGGGCTGCGGTGTCCTGGTAGCCACGGACCACTCCTTGGTTCACGCCGCGGACGGCGATCGACAGCCGGGCGAGTGCCCGGCCTCGGGTTGCTGCTGACGTTCGGGGTGCCGAACGAGTATTGCGGTTTGTCAGCCTTCGGACGAGGACCGCGCCGGGTCTTCGCGCTGCGGTTCCTTGGTCAGTGAGGTGATCTCCGTGGCGGCGGCGCCTGGATCGTCGGCCGGCTCGTCACCTCCGGCGGCGTCGCCGGTCTCCTCCGGCTCGACGACAGGGGCGAGCCGGGTGATCGCCGCCTTGGCGAACGTGATGATCACGTCGTCGTCGACCTCGAGGTCATAGGTGGTGTCGTCCGCACGCACGACGGTGCCGTACATCCCCGACGTCGTGATCACCCGCGAGCCGACCTCGATCAGGTTCTGCGTTGCCGCGGCCTTGCGGCGAGCGTTCTTCTGGCTGCGGGTGAACAGGTAGAGCAACGCGAAGCCGAACAGGATGATCAGGATGAAGCCGCTGCCGCCCGAGTTGCTCTTGGCGGTCGAAGCCGCGAGGAACCACGGCGGGTGGACGGGCACGAGGGACCCTTTCGACGATCATCTGTTGGCACCGGCCGAGGCAGGCGTACGCGTGGGCGCGGCGGGCCGAGTCTAGGTCAGCCGGGCACGGCAGACAAAGCACACGGCAAACGCTCGGTGGCCGACGGCGGTTCCCGGTCAGGCCGGTTCGGCGGGCCGGGCCTCGAACAGGCTGGGGGTCCCCTCCCGGGCCGGGGCGGCGACCCCGGTCATCGCCGAGATCGGTGGCTTGAAGCCCAGGTGCTCCCACGCAGCGGCCGTGGCGACCCTGCCGCGAGGGGTCCGGGCGAGCATGCCGGTACGGACCAGGAACGGCTCGCACACCTCCTCCACCGTCTCCGGCTCCTCGGCGACGGCGACGGCGAGCGTGGACAACCCCACCGGGCCGCCACCGAACCGGCGTAGCAGCGCGTCCAGGACTGCCAGGTCGAGCCGGTCGAGGCCGAGCTCGTCCACCTCGTAGACCGCGAGCGCCGCCCGTGCCACGTCCCGGTTGAGGACCCCGTCACCGCGGACCTCGCCGAAGTCACGCACCCGTCGCAGCAGCCGGTTGGCGATGCGTGGCGTGCCACGGGACCGTCCGGCGATCTCAGCCGCCCCGTCCGGGCGCAGGTCGACCCCGAGCAGCTGGGCCGAGCGCTTGAGCACCTGCTCGAGCTCCTCGGCCTGATAGAAGTCGAGGTGTGCGGTGAAGCCGAACCGGTCCCGCAACGGGCTGGGCAGCAGGCCGGCCCGGGTCGTGGCACCGACCAGGGTGAACGGCGCGACGTCCAGCGGGATCGCCGTGGCACCAGGCCCTTTGCCCACGATCACGTCGACCCGGAAGTCCTCCATCGCCACATAGAGCAGCTCCTCGGCCGGTCGGGCCATCCGGTGGATCTCGTCGAGGAAGAGCACCTCGCCCTCGTTCAGCGTCGACAGCAGCGCGGCCAGGTCGCCTGCCCGCTCGATCGCCGGTCCACTGGTGATCCGCAGCGGGGCGCCGAGCTCGGCGGCGATGATCATCGCCATCGTGGTCTTGCCCAGTCCGGGCGGCCCGGAGAGCAGGATGTGGTCCGGCGGCCGGCCGCGGCGCAAGGCGCCCTCGAGCACCAGCGAGAGCTGCTCGCGCACCCGGTGCTGCCCGACGAACTCGTCGAGCGTCTTGGGCCGCAGGGCATTTTCGACCTGGCGCTCGTCCACCGCGGCAAACGGCGAGACCGGGTCGTCGTCGAGGTGGACCGTGAGGTCGTAGGACTCGTCGTTCATGACCGGCTCAGCGTACGCAGGGCGGCGCGGAGCAGAGCGGTGACGTCCGCGTCCTCAGCAGCGGGATCGCCGGCCACGGACTCGACCGCCGCGTCGGCCTCCCGGGCGGAGTAGCCCAGGCCGACCAGCGCGGCCCGCACCTGTGGTTGCCACTGGGGCTCCGGTGACTGAGCGCCGACGGTGGCGACGGTGGTCGAGGGCAGGACGCCGAGAGCGAGCACCTTGTCCTTGAGCTCGATGACGATCCGGGCCGCGCCCTTGCGCCCGATGCCGGGCACCCGCACCAGGGCGTCGAGGTCCTCGTAGGCGATCGCCTGCTTGAGGGCGGCCGGCCGGAGCACCGCGAGGGCCGCCTGGGCCAGCTTGGGTCCGACCCCGGTAGCGCTCTGCAGCAGCTCGAAGCAGGACTTCTCCTCGTCATCACCGAAGCCGTACAGCGTCAGCGCGTCCTCGCGCACCACCAGCGACGTGGACAACCGGGTGGCATCGCCGAGCTTGAGCCCGGACAGGGTTGCCGGGGTGCAGTGCACCAACAGTCCGACCCCGCCCACCTCGACCACCGCGGCATCGAGGCTGATCGACTGCACCCGTCCGGCGACACTGGCGATCATCGGAGCACCACCTTGGGCGTGGCGACCTTGGGCGTGGCGACCTTGGGCGTGGCGACCCTGGCCGGCGGCGTCCTGGCGAGGGCGGCAGCGAGCTTGGCCTGCGCTCCCCCGCGCCAGACATGGCAGATCGCCAGCGCCAGCGCGTCGGCAGCGTCTGCCGGCCGGGGCGCCTCGTCCAGCCGCAGCAGCCGGGTGACCATCGCCGCCACCTGCGCCTTGTCGGCACGGCCGTTGCCGGACACCGCCGCCTTGACCTCGCTGGGGGTGTGCAGCATCACCGGGATGCCGTACCGAGCAGCACAGACGAT
This sequence comes from Frankiales bacterium, assembly GCA_033851655.1. Taxonomy (GTDB): domain Bacteria; phylum Actinomycetota; class Actinomycetes; order JAWWOL01; family JAWWOL01; genus JAWWOL01. The sequence continues at coordinate 6,665 of JAWWOM010000085.1, read as the reverse complement.
GGCCACCGCCCCGGCCTGCGCCGTCCCCATCACCGTCCGGACATTGTGCTGGCTGAAGACCCGCTCGACCGCCACCGCATCCGGGCGGTACCGCTCGATCCAGCCGACCAGTCCGCGCTCCAAGGCGATCAACCGGGCACCGATCTCGTCCGTGGACGGCGTGCGCAGCACGTCGACGGCGACCAGGCTCAGCCTCCCACCGGGAACGCCGTCGACCACACCGATCCCGAGCCGGGTCAGGCCGGGGTCGACTCCGAGCACGCGCACCTCTGGACCCCCAGCCTTGTCCGAACAGATGTTCGGAAGGCTACCCGGCGACGGTGCCTCCACCAGGAACCTCCGGCTCAGGCGGCGTGTTGCGGAGGCCGGCCCGGGCCCGGGCATCGGCCTCCCGTTGGGCCTTGGTCCGCCGCACCCGCTTGCGGCCCTGCAACCGGCGCCACTCGGCCGTGAACGCCGGCAGCGGCTTCTCCCCCGGTCTGAACCGGGTGTACCACCAGTCCCGGTCCGATCGCACCGGCCGCACGTCGAGATGTCCCGGCCAGTGCCGGCCGCCCTTGTCCCGGGCGTCGTCCAGCGGCCGGCGGACCAGCGGCAGGGCGAACGGATCGAGCACCTGCAGGCGAAGGCCGGTCGCCTCGATGAGGCGGACCACCAGCGGATAGCTGGGGGCTGAGACGTCGCCGGACTCCAGGTCGCCCACGTAGGACTTGCTGATGCCGACCCGCGCCGCGAGCTCCCGCTGTGAGAGGTCGGCAAAGTGCCGGGCCGCCCGCAACATCGCCGGCAGCTCAAGGGTGGGGGCGGTGAACAGGGGGTCGCGCAGGAATTCGCTCCAGGCAGCTGCTGCGGCTTCGTCATCCATGAGCCCAGACTCCGGCGCCACGGCGACCCAGCACAAGCATTCTCACGCCGCTGTGGACGAACCGGGACCCTGTGGACAACCGGAGCGGGCGACACCTGTGGTCCCCCGCGGAGACTCTGCGCTGCCCGCCCCCAGCGGGCACCGCAGAGCCAAATCGACCCCATCACCCGCCGGCGGACCATCCCCGCGGAGACTCTGCATTGCCCGCCCGCAGCGGGCAGCGCAGAGCCACATCGACCCCATCACCCGCCGGCGGACCATCCCCGCGGAGGCTCTGCCTTGCCCGCCCGCAGCGGGCAGCGCAGAGGCTGGCGGAAAGGGGAACAGGGAGGTGCGACCGGTCGGGCGTCAGCCGACGGATTCGAGGATCTCGTCGCTGATGTCGAAGTTCGCCCACACGTTCTGCACGTCGTCGCAGTCCTCGAGCGCGTCGACCAGCCGCAGCACCTTGCGGGCCGCCTCGTCGTCGTCGATCGAGACCGAGACGCTGGGCAGCCAGGCGACGTCGGCGTTCTCGACCGCGATGCCGGCTGCTGCCAGGGCGTCCCGTACGGGCTGCAGGTCGGTGGCCTCACTGATGACCTCGAACGTGTCGCCCAGGTCGTTGACCTCGTCGGCGCCAGCTTCGAGTACGGCAGCCAGGACGTCGTCCTCGGTCAGCTCGCCCTTGGGCACCATGACGACACCCTTGCGGCTGAACAGGTAGGCGACCGAACCGGGATCGGCCAGCGAACCGCCGTTGCGGCTCATCGCCGTGCGGACCTCGGAGGCCGCGCGGTTGCGGTTGTCGGTCAGGCACTCGACCAGGATCGCGACCCCGGCCGGCCCGTAGCCCTCGTAGGTGATGGTCTCCCAGTCGGCGCCGCCGGCCTCGAGCCCGGCACCACGCTTGTGCGCCCGGTCGATGTTGTCGTTGGGCACCGACTGGCTCTTGGCCTTGGCGATCGCATCGGCCAGGGTCGGGTTGCCGTTGACGTCACCGCCGCCGGTCCGGGCAGCGACCTCGATGTTCTTGATCAGCTTGGCGAACAGCTTGCCCCGCTTGGCGTCGACGACGGCCTTCTTGTGCTTGGTGGTAGCCCACTTGGAGTGGCCGCTCATGAACGCTCCCTCACCAACCCGACGAACAGTTCGTGTACCCGCTGGTCACCCGTCAGCTCGGGGTGAAAGGAGGTGGCCAGCAGGTGCCCGTGACGCACGGCGACGATCCTACCGTCGGCACCCTCGTGGCCGGGGGTGCTCACCCGGCCCAGCACCTCCACGTCAGGACCGACGGACTCGACCCACGGCGCCCGGATGAACACCCCGCGCACCGGCGGTCCGGTCAGTCCGTCGACCTCGACCGGCCCCTCGAAGGAGTGGACCTGCCGGCCGAAGGCGTTGCGGCGCACGCACATGTCCAGTCCGCCGATGGTCGGCTGGCCGGGCAGGCCGTCCTGAAGTCGGTCGGCCAGCAGGATCATGCCGGCGCAGGACCCGTACGCCGGGAGACCGCCGTGGATCGCCTCCCGCAACGGCTCGAGCAGGCCGAAGATGACCGCCAGCTTGCCGATCGTCGTCGACTCACCGCCGGGCAGCACGATGGCGTCGAGCCCGGCCAGCTCGGCCGGGCGCCGGACCAGCACCGGATCGGCGCCGGACGCCTGGAGTGCTCGGACATGCTCACGCACGTCACCCTGCAGAGCGAGGACCCCGATGGTGGGCCGGGTCACCAGCCGCGCTGCGCCAGCCGGTGGTCGACCGGGACGTCCTCCACGTTGATGCCGACCATGGCCTCCCCGAGCCCGCGGGAGACCTTGGCGATCACGTCGGGATCGTCGAAGAACGTCGTCGCCTTGACGATCGCCTCTGCCCGCTTGGCCGGGTTGCCCGACTTGAAGATGCCGGACCCCACGAACACGCCGTCCGCACCCAGCTGCATCATCATCGCCGCGTCGGCAGGGGTCGCGATGCCGCCCGCCGTGAACAGCACCACCGGGAGGCGGCCGGCCTCGGCCACCTCCTTGACCAGCTCGTACGGGGCCTGCAGCTCCTTGGCTGCGACGAACAGCTCGTCCTCGCTCAGCGAGGACAGCCGGCGGATCTCGGCCCGGATGGTCCGCATGTGCTTGGTGGCGTTGGAGACGTCCCCGGTGCCGGCCTCGCCCTTGGACCGGATCATCGCCGCGCCCTCGGTCAGCCGGCGCAGTGCCTCGCCGAGGTTGGTCGCGCCGCAGACGAACGGGACGGTGAACTGCCACTTGTCGATGTGGTGGGCGTAGTCGGCCGGCGTCAGCACCTCGGACTCGTCCACGTAGTCGACGCCCAGCGACTGCAGCACCTGGGCCTCGACGAAGTGACCGATCCGGGCCTTGGCCATGACCGGGATGGAGACCTCGGCCTGGATGCCCTCGATCATGTCGGGGTCGCTCATCCGCGACACCCCACCCTGGGCCCGGATGTCCGCCGGCACCCGCTCGAGCGCCATGACGGCGACCGCGCCTGCGTCCTCGGCGATCCGGGCCTGCTCGGGGGTGACGACGTCCATGATCACACCACCCTTGAGCATCTCGGCCATGCCGCGCTTGACCCGCGCGCCACCGACCGAACGGTCGGCGACGACGTCAGATCCCAAGGGCAGGTGCGAACCGTCAGGGGCGGGCGAGCTGGTCACGCGGAACCTCACAGAAGGGGCGGCAGGAAGACACCACCATGGTACGGCGGGCGGCTACCGGTTTGCCCGCGCTCAGGATCGGGCGCTCAGGAGACGGCGGACCCGATCGGCACGATCATGATCCAGGTCTGGCCGGGAGCCAGCTTGATGTCGTTGCCCTTGTCGTCCACGTACCGGGTGGCCTGCCCGGCGGTGGGCCGGGTCCAGCGCTTGTGCCACAGCTTGCCGTCGTGCAGGATCAGCGCCTCGCCGTTGCCGACGACGACGCTGTCCGGCGAGTTGTTGCCCAGGACGTCGACGTACTGACCTGCGTGGACGTGCACGAACTGCACGATGATGTTCGCGGCCCCGACGCGCGTGCCGTCGGCGAGGTTCATCGGGGTACCGCCCTGGCTGAGCCGCCACACCTTGGCCTTGGCGTCCCAGGTGGCGTCAGCGTGCGAGTAGTGGTTGAAGTTCACGTGCAGCGTGGGGAAGGGTCGGCCGGCGTTCTGCACGCCGAACCGCAGCCCGACGTCCGGCACCCCTGGGGCCGGGTTGGTCGCGTGGCTCACCAGCGTGTCCGGCCAGGTGTAGAAGTTGTACGCGACCGGCCGGCGTCCCTCGGTGACGTAGGCGCCGCCACGCTCCTCCTGGGAGACCGGGGCGACGTTGGCGGCGTGGACCTGCGCCAGGACGCCGGAGTTGGCGCCGGAGAAGCCGAGCACGACCTTGCCGTACGGCTTCAGGATCTCCAGGTCGGTCGGCCGGGCGCTGCGGACGGGTCCGACCTCGAAGTGCGCCGGGTTGTCGAAGATCGCCATGTAGCGGGTGTCGCCACCCTCGACCAGCTCCTGCACGACGATCGCCGCCTTGCTGAGGCCCTTCTGCAGCGGCCGGGCGCTCTCGGAGTTGTCGACCTTGACCACGACGACCGGGCCCTTGGGCTTGACCGACCCGCCGGTCAGCGGGTCGACCGAGGGGCCGGGCTTGGCCTTGACCGCCTTGGTGGTCACCACCGCCGACGGCGCCGTGCTCGGCGCGACCGACGCGGACGCCGATGGACCCGCTATCGACGCTGGGGTCGCCGATGGCGTCGCTGTCGTGGAGCTCGCCTTGTGTGAGTGTCCTCCGCAGGCGGCAGCGACGGCTGCTGCCCCGGTCACGACGAGCACACGACGGGCACGGGACAGGCGGGCAACGCTCACAAGCGACTCCAAACGATTCCGGGCAGGTGCTTCGGGCTGAGGCTTCCAGTGGCTCCGTAACGCGCGAAAAGCGACAAGAAGCGCCTCGACACTATGTGAAAGCGGATAAGACTAGGGCTCGCGACGCGCTGAGGGGGCCAGGTCGGCAGCCAGCGAGGTGTCGTCGATCTCGAAGTACGCGGGGGCCGCCGCCCGGCCGGCCAGCCGCAGCCAGCGGACCAGCCGACGCCTGCGCAGGGCCAGGGTGTGGTCCACCGCGCCATTGGCGATGTTGCGGGCCAGCCCGATCCGGGAGGTCGCCGAGGCCAGCTGGCCCAACAGCGCTGCGACCTGCTCCCCGTGCGGCTCCGGAGCTGTGGTCAGCCGGTTGACCAGCGGCCGCAGCACCCGGGTGAGGTCGTTCTCGGCCCGTTCGCGGTCCGCCTGGTCGGCGGCCCGAGCGCGACGCGCGGCGGTGACAACGGCTGTCAGGTCCTCGCCCGGGGCGGTGCCGCGGACCAGGTCGGCAAGCTCCTCGGCGAGCGCCGCGCGGCGGACCAGGGCGGCGTCGAGAGCCGACCGGCCGGCCTCGACCCGGACGTGCTGGCGGTCCAGCCGGCCGGCGGTCCAGGTGACGTACATCGCCAGCAGCACCAGGACGACCAGCACGGTCAGGAGGGTCTGCACCCGCAAAGGCTAGCGGTCCAGGCCGGTCAGCCGCGCGAGATCAGCCGGGCGAGCAGACCTTCGGACGCGTAGTCCTCGCCAACCGTGGCCTGCTGGCCGGCCGTCACCGTCTCATAGACCTCGAGCACCCGCCGGGCCACCGAGATCCAGTCATAGCGCCCGGCCACCACGTCGCCGCCGGCCCGCAGCTCAGCCCGGCGCTGCGGCGAGTCGAGCACCCGGTGCAGCGCGGCGGCGAGCGCGGCCGGGTCACCCACGGCGAACAGCTCGCCGGCGGCCCCGTCCTCGAGCACCCGGGCGAACGCGTCCAGGTCCGAGGCCACGATCGGGCTGCCGGCGGCCGCGGCCTCCAGCAGGATCACGCCGAAGCTCTCCTGGCCGACGTTGGGCGCCACGTACACGTCGATCGAGTGGAAGAACCGCACCTTGTCGGCGTCGCTGACCATGCCGAGGAACTCGATCCGCGACGCGACGTCGGCCGATAGGTCGTCCAGCACGTCGTCGACGTCGCCGGGCCCGGCCACCAGCAGCCGGACGTCGTCGCGCTGCGCGGCCAGCACGGTGAACGCGTCCAGCAGGACGGTGAAGCCCTTGCGCGGCTCGTCGAACCGGCCGAGGAACCCCAGCGTCGCCCCGGTGGGCTCGCGGCCCGGGAGCGGGGAGGCCCCGCGGAAGGCCGCCACGTCGACCCCGTTGGGGATGACCACGGCGTCCCCGCCGAGGTGCTCGACCAGAGTGCGCCGTGCTGCCGAGGACACGGCGATCCGGGCCCGGATCTTCTCCAGGGCCGGCTGCAGCGTCGGCGACATGACCCGCATCACCCGGGACCGGGGGTTGGCGGCGTGGAAGGTCGCGACGATCGGCCCGTCCGCGGCGTAGCAGGCGAGCAGCGACAGGCTCGGCGCTGCCGGCTCGTGCACGTGCAGCACGTCGAAGGCGCCGTCCCGGAGCCAGCGCCGGACCCGGGAGTTGGAGATCGGGCCGAAGGTCAGCCTGGCCACGGAACCGTTGTAGCGCACCGGAACTGCGCGTCCGGCCGGCGCCACGTAGGAGGGCAGCGGCTCGTCGTCGTCGGCGGACGCGAGCACCGACACCTCGTGTCCCTCGCGGATCAGCGCCTCGGCGAGGTCGCGGATGTGGGCCTGGACCCCACCGGGGACGTGCCAGGTGTACGGGCAGACGATGCCGATCCTCACGCCGCCACCTCGACCGGCCGGGCTGCGAAGTCGGCGACCCACAACCGCTGCAGCATGTGCCAGTCCTGCGGCGCAGCAGCGATTCCCGCGGCGAAAAC
>JAWWOM010000058.1:0-3396 GCA_033851655.1 Frankiales bacterium | reverse complement strand
GGCAGAACCCGGGCAACAGCTCGACCCTGGGCACCACGGTGGTCCGGAACGCGTCGACTGCCAGGTCGACGTCGGCCGGGTCCCCTTCGGTGAAGGTCATCCGGACACCGGAGCCGGCGCCGGGCAGGGCCTTCTGGTGGAAGACTGCGACTTCGTAGTTCTCCAGCGTGCCGGTGCCGCCGAGCCGCTGGATGGCCGTCTCCCGATCCGAGCGGCCGGCCTCTTCGCTCGCCGTGCGTGCCTCCTCGCTGGACCAGAAGGTCGCCACGACGCCCTTCCCGCGCTCGCGGTCGGCCACCAACGTCATCCCGCGGTAGCCCTCCTCCGAGCGCAACTCCGGGCGGGCCGTCTCCTCGATGTAGCGGATCGACTCCTCCATCCGGGCGGGGTCCCCCGTGATGAAAACCAAGCGTGCGTACATGCGTCCGCCCTCCTGTCCATCGGCGGTGCGCCGGCGCACCGCACCAACACGCCGACAGGCTCCACCCGGCTGTGAGTCACGTCAACCCAATCGCAGGTATTCGCAGAGCACGGCCACTGAGGGTCCCCAGCCGGTTACGGATTCAGGGGCTGGTGGCTCGCCGGAACAGGGAACATACTGCGGCCGTTCGAGGGTCGCGTCGCCGGACGGTTGTGGGGGCGGCCCCCTCGCCCCGGCTGGAGGAACCCATGGGCCTGATCGTCACACCGGTCTGCCACGTCGCCGATCCTGGGCTCCACGGGTTCTAACCCGAGTTCCCTTGCGCACCAATTCCCGGTGCGCTGCCGCAGCCGGCCCATAGTCGTATTCACGTCAGCCGATCCTCAGCTGAGTGGGTCCTTGTCGAGAGGATGGACCTGAAGAAGAGCATGGCCGTGACGGCGGCCGCCGTGGTCGCGATCGCTGGTACCGCTGGAGTTACGGGCAGCGCGTTTGCCACCGGGCCGAGCCCTGGAATCACCCGCACCAACCTGACACCGTTCCCGCCCGGGTCGCTTCTCGCGGGCAAGTGGATGGTCAACACGGACACGATCAAGTTCCAGACCAAGGGTGACAGCCGGGTCGTCTTCCAGACCGTGACTTACGACCCGGGTGCCGACTCGGGCTGGCACCTGCACCCCGGCATCGTGTTCGTCGCCGTCACGGCTGGAGAGGTAACTCGTTGGGTCGGCTGCACCTCGCACGTGTATTCCGCCGGCGAGTCGTTCATCGAAAGCGGACAGCAACCGGCAGGGAAGGTCGTCAACACCGGCTCGACGCAGGCCGCGCTCGCCGCCATGTACGTGGTGCCCAACGGGGACAGCCTGGCGGACGCGTCGCCACCAGCACCCGTCTGCACGGGTGGCCCTGGTGACGACGACGATGACTAGACCGCCGCCCCATAGGCCTGGGTTAGCCGGACCACCGCCTTGCGGGGGTCACCGGACATCAGCGAGTGCTCGGCGTTCGCTGTCAGGCTGGCTGTACGGCTCATCGCCCTGGCGCCGCCCTTGACCACGACCCCCTGCACGATGTCCCGGGCCACCGAGACCACGGCATTCGCCTGCATCTCGATGCTGGTCGACGTGCCACCGAGGTCGGTCGCGGCCACCTGCAGCAGGGCCAGCGCCGGCACCGCACTGCGTACGGAGCCGTCGCTGTTCCAGACCGGTGCGTGCAGCAGGACGCCGAGGGTCACGGCAGCCCGTTTGCCCTGCTTGCCCCCGGCGCCCGCGAGCAGCGCGGTGCGCGCCGCGGTGATCCGGGCCTTGGCGGAGTCGGTCCGGAGGCCCCAGCCGTACGGGTAGAGCGGGTTGTAGGTCGTGTCGCCCACGTTGACCGGGGTCGTCGTGGTGGTGACGCTGGTCGCCCAGGACTCCGGCAGCCGCCCGGTGAATGCTGCCTTGCCGACGAGGGTGTCCGCGACGCCCTCGCCCTCGGTGCCCGGCAGCCAGGAGGCGACGATCGCGCTGGCCTCGGCCTGGATCGGCGCGATGTTCATCGGCCGGCCGGACACCACCAGGACCACGCACTTCATGGCCGCGCAGACCTTGTCGACGGCGGCCCGGTCTGCGGCCGTGAGGTCCAGGGTCTTGCCGTTGCCGACGTCACCGATGCCCTCGGCGTACGGAGTCTCGCCCACGACCACCACGCCGACGGTCGAGCCGGTCAGATCGGCTGATGCGTCGGCAGAGTAGGTGAACGTCGCCCCAGGTGCGTCGGCCTTCAGCCCGGCCAGGATCGTCGTGCCGCCGGTCTCCGGCGAGCTGGACGAACCCTGCCAGGTGATGGTCCAGCCGCCTGTCTGGTTGCCGATGTTGTCAGCGTTGCTGCCGGCGACGTAGACCTTGGCGTTCGCCTTGAGCGGCAGCACGCCGCTGGTGTTCTTGAGCAGGACCTGCGACTCCGCGGCAAGGGTGCGGGCGACGGCACGGTGCGCGTCGCTGCCGATGGTCGCGATGTTCGTCCGGTCGGTGTAGGGCTGTTCGAACAGGCCGAGCTGAAACTTCTGGGTGAGGATGCGGCTGACCGCGTCGTCGATGCGGGCAGCGGTGACGTCGCCGGTGGTGGCGAGGGCCTTGAGGTCCGCCTCGAACGTCACGTACTGGTCCGGCACCATCACCATGTCGATGCCGGCGTTGACGCCGACCTTGACGTCGTTCTTGTAGTCCGGGCCGATCTGGTTGATGCCCTGCCAGTCGCTGATCACGAAGCCCTTGAAGCCGTACTGCTGCTTGAGGACACCGGTGATCAGGTCGCCGCGGGCGTGCATCTTGACCGGTGCGGTGTCCTTGCCGATGATCTGCAGGCTCGAGTACGACGGCATCACCGAGCCGACGGAGTGCTTCTGCACGGCTTGCTGGAACGGGTCGAGGAACAGCGCCTGCAGCTGGGACTGGGTCACCGTGGTGACGCCCTGGTCGACCGTGTACGAGCCGGTCGTCGACGACCCGTACGTCGTCCCGCCGTCACCGACGAAGTGCTTGGCCGTCGCCAGGACACTGGTGTTCTTGGACAGGGCTCCGTTGCCCTGCAGGCCGTCGATGATGGTCTCCATCTGGTCGACCAGCGCCGGGTCCTCCCCGAAGGACTCGTACGACCGTCCCCAGCGCTCGTCCCTCGTCACGCAGACGCAGGGAGAGAACACCCAGGGCACGCCGGTCGCCCGGGTCTCCGTGGCCGTGATCTGGCCGTCCTGCTTGACGGTCACCGGGTCGCGGGTCGCGCCCAGCCCGATGTTCTGCGGGAAGTCGGTCGCGCCGATCAGGTTGTTGTCGCCGTGCACCGAGTCCTCGCCGTAGATCAGCGGGATCTGCAGCGGCGTCGCCTGGGCCCGGGCCTGGAACGTGTCGATCATGTCCGCCCACGCCTGCGGCGTGTTCGGGGTCGGGGTCGAGCCGCCGCCGGAGAGCAGCGAGCCCAGGGCGTTCGTCGTG
>JAWWOM010000002.1:0-3561 GCA_033851655.1 Frankiales bacterium | reverse complement strand
CGAGGCCGCCAAGCCGTGATCAACGCCGCTCTTCCGGTTCCCACACCTCCGATCCTGACCACGAAAGGCATTTCATGAAGACCATGCCCAGCCGTCACCGGCGACTGACCGCGGCTGTTGCCGTGGCGACGCTCGCCGCTTCCGCGACCGTCTCCACCGCCGCAGCTCACGCCTTACCGGCCTCCAGCAAGGCCGTCTCAGCGAGGACCGCCCCAATGTGGACGAAGCTCTCCGCGGGCGGCGGAGTCAGCACGACCACCCAGCCGCGCGTCGCCCGGTGGGGACACAAGTTGCTCGTCACCTGGCAGCAGCAGACCGACGCGGACCAGAGTGCCGTCAACAGCCGCATTCTCGGGTCGAACGGCAAGCCGGCCGGGCCCACCGCCAACGTCGCGACCTGGTACAGCGCCACCACCGATCCGGAGCCGTTGATCCTGGGCGGGGTGCCAACCGTGGTCTTCGGCGGCCTGCGCACCAATGACATCACCGATCCGTACTCCGGCACGATGGCCTATGCGCAGGCGGCCGATGCGACGACCTGGGGCCTCGGCGCCGGCTCGCTCACGCAGAGCACCTCGGCGTACGGGGACTACGGCTTCGGCGTCGTCGACGACGGGACCGGCCAGCCGATCACCGCCGGCGCGTACAGCAGCAGCGACCACGTGACGGTTCACCACGGCATCGACCCGACTGCACCCGCCACGGCGCCCGACCAGGTCACCGGGTCCACCGGAGATGCCGGCGAGGTCAACCTCGCCCGGGACCCGAGCACGGGCGTCGCGTGGGCCCTGTGGTACGCCGGCATCCAGGACGACAGCCAGCAAGGGATCCGGGCCGCCCAGGTCTGGCCCGCCATCGGCCCGGTCCTGCCGCCGGCACCGCTTTCCACGGTCACCGTCGACGGCGCCAAGAACTCGGTCAACCCGAGCCAGGACGTATCGGTAACCGGCCGGATCGGCGGCGGCGTCTGGGCCGCGTACGCCTCCGGATGGCCGTTGCCGCACAAGCTCGTGCTCTGGCACGTCGGTACGTCCACGACGCTGACCTTGAACACGACGGGCAACATCCAGTACACCGGGATCAGCCCGGCACCGGGCGGCCGGCTCTGGGTGTGGTGGGTTCAGGACCAGACCCTGTACGCGGTCCGCACCAACCCGTCGGTCACGAGGTTCGGCGTGGTCAGGGCGGTTCGCTCGCCGGCCACCGCCGGCCAGGCCCCGACCCGGACCGGTGGTGACGGGACGCTCGGTCCGCTGGATGCGGTCATCAACGTCATCGGAAAGGACACGAACGCCTCCGGCGACCCGACCGCCGAAATCTTCTCGGCCCGGATCCTCGAGGGGCTCAAGGTGATCGCCTCGCCCGGCAAGGTCTCGTACGCCAGGGGCGGCCGGGTCGTCGTGAAGGTCTCGGACGCCGGCGTGCCGGTGCCGGGTGCCGCCGTGCGGGTCGGTTCGCTGTTGGTCCAGACCAACGCCAAGGGAGTCGCGACGTTCGTCATCGCCGCGAGGTCCTCGCGGGGGACGCACGTGGTGTCGGCGACGGGGGTCGGCTGGTACCCGGGCAGCACCTCGTTCAAGGTGGGCTGACCTGGCGGGCCGTCGGCCGCTAGGCCAGCTGTCCGCTCTGCACCAGCCTGAGTGCGGAGATCGCCGAGCCGCGCGCCCCTGCCATGTCGCGGTCGGGCACCAGGGCGAAGTCAACCACGGCTTGTTGCTCGGTCCGCAGCGACGTGTGCTCCCGCACCTGGTCGAGGAACCAGTCGCGGAAGTGCGGGGCATGTTCCACCACCCCGCCCCCGACGAAGTACGTGTCCGGGTCGGTGAAGTTGGCCGCGATCGTGAACAGCCTGCCCAGCGCTGTCGCCTGCTGCTCGAAGATGCGCAGGGCCATGGGATCTCCGGCCTCGGCAAAGTCCCGTACCTGCTTGGCCGCGGCAGACCGTGACGCCACCTCGGCCAGGGGGTGACCGGGGAAGCGGGTCAGCCAGTACGGGAGCAGGTTGCCCTCGATGCCAGACAACGACGCCAGGCTCTCGACATCGCCGGCCAGCCCGCAGTGGCAGCGCGGCACCGGTTGGCCGTCTTCGAGCAGGCCGTCCAGTGGCAGCTGGATGTGACCGAGCTCGCCGGCCATGCCCGCAGCACCGCGGACGACGCTGCCACCCTCGACGACGCCGCCGCCGAGGCCGGTTCCGACAATCGCCGCGACAGAGGAGTGGTTGGCCGACGCGCTGCCATAACGGGCGAAGTGCGCGTACAGGGCCGCCGCATTTCCGTCGTTGTCGTAGGTGACCGGCAGCTCGAGTCGCTTCTCCAAGGCGCCGCGGACGTCGAAGCTCCGCCAGGCGGGCTGGGAGAAGTTGGTGGAGCCCTTGGACGAGATCACCCCAGAGCCGCTGGCTGGGCCCGGAGTGTCCAGCCCGACGGCGCGTACCGCCGCCCGGCCGACACCGGTCAGGGCCAGCACGTCGTCGAAGGCCAGGGCCAGGCACTCGACGGCGACGGCGGGACCCTCCTGGACGCGGCTCGGCGTCTCGATGAGGACGCCGACGAGGAACCGGCCGGCACTGTCGAGCACGGTGGCGTTGTTCTTCGTGCCGCCGTTGTCGAGGCCTACGACCACCCAGGGATCCGTCGTCACAGTCCGAGGTTACGCGGAGCCCGGGGCCAGGACGTTTGCCACTGTTGTGCCGTTGCCCGCGATCAGTCCGGGACCATGCCGGTCTCGACCTGGAGCGGATCGTGCTCAAGGTGGTCTTGCGGCCAGATCAGGGGCCGGTCAGGGTCATCCCCGGTGTCCGTACGCCCTCGGGCAGCCCAGCATGGAGCCATGACAACCGCAGACACCGGCAGCCAGCAGCCGGCCCCGCCCACCGTCCGTCCACTGTTGCGCAGCCGGGACGACCGGGTCCTCGCCGGCGTGGCCGGAGGCCTCGGCCGCTGGCTCGACGTCGACCCGGTCATCTTCCGGGTGACCTTCGGGGTGCTCTCGCTCTTCGGCGGGCTCGGCATTCTCGCCTACCTGGTCGGCTACCTGCTGATCCCGGACGAGTCGACCGGCGAGGCGCTGGTGTCCCCGCGGCTGATGCCCGACCTACGCCGGCTCACGCACCAGCAACGGGCCCTGCTCGGCTGGGGCGCAGCAGGCGTCTGCGTCCTGATCGCGATCGCCGGCCACCGGTCGACCACGGTCGCCGTACTGATCATCGTCGCGGCCGTCGCCGTGCTCTCCGCCCGTGCGCAGACGCCCCGAACCCAGCAGGCGCAACCCTTGCGGACTCCCGAGGCGTACGGGCCTCAGCCCGAGTACGCCTACTCACCGCCTCCCGGGAGTGCCGTCCCCACGAGCGCCGCGTTCACCGCGCCGACCGAACAGGCCTCGACCTGGCAGCCGCACCAGAGCTGGCAACCTCAGCCGATCCACCGTGAGCCGGCCCCTGCTCCGCAGTTCCTGATCAAGAACCGTGGCCGCCGGCTGAACAAGGCACTGATCAGCGCAGCTGTCCTCGCCGTCGGCGTCTACCTCATCCTGGGCAGGGCCGGGGCGTACGACCCGACC
>JAWWOM010000392.1:0-2696 GCA_033851655.1 Frankiales bacterium | reverse complement strand
TCACGTTCCCGGCGACGACCCAGCGCTACCTCCGGGTCAACATCACCGGGAACAACGTCCAGAACGGCGGCCAGATCTCCGAGCTGCAGGTCTGGAACAGCTAACCCCAGCAGGCAGGTGCCGCCGGAGTCAACAACCGGCGGCACCTGCCGCACCACCCCGCGACCCTCCGTCGACAGACGCCCGGGATCGCCTGGTACCACCTCGATCCGGTCCATGCACCCGCCGTACGTGGGAGTCGTCATGCCGTCCTTCACCCGTGCCCGCCTGGTCCTCGCCGCTGTTGCCGTACTGGCGGCCGGCCAGCTTGCCGCCGTCCGCGCAGCACCTGCACAGGCTGCGGCGTGCCTGACCTCCGGCACCGACGCCACCATCCAGGCGGCCCTCAACGCTACGGGGGCACAGGCGGTGCTCTGCCCCGGAGCGGTCTTTCAGCTGGGCGCCACAGTGCGCTTCACCGCCCCCAACCAGGCGATCCTGACCCAGGGGCTGCCGACCGACAACACCCGTGCGGTGCTCCGGCTGACCGGCTCCGGCGTGACCGGAGCCATCAACGGCGGAGGGCAGAACGGCGTCATCGTCGAGAACGTCCAGGTCGACGGCAACATCGGCACGCTGGGACGGCTGGGCGGTGACGCGCTGCTCGAGATGGGCAACCAGGGCAGCAACCAGGTCATCCAGAACAACTTCCTGCACGACACCCGCAGCTGGTCGACCCTGCACGTGATGGAGGGCTCGGTCACCAACGACGTGCCGTCCTGCCAGGGCGCCCAGGTCCTCAACAATCTCGTGATGTCGGCCGGCACCAACGTCCCCTCGGGCAGCTGGGCAGACGGGATCTCCTTGGCCTGCGGCACTTCTCTGGTTCAGGGCAACACCGTCATCGACGCGACCGACGGCTCGATCGTGGTCTTCGGAGCGCCCGGTTCGACCGTGCAGAACAACACCGTCATCGCCCAGTCCCGAGTCATGCTCGGCGGCATCAACATGGTCGACTACAACCCCGTGCACGGCAACTACACCGGCACCAAGGTGCAGAACAATGTGGTCGACGCCCGTGGGGCGCTGATCAAGGTGGGCATGGCGATGGGACCGGGCACCTGGTTCTGCGAACCTGACACGACGGTCAACCACGGTGCTTCGGTGACCGGCAACACGTTGCAGGGCAACCACATGGGCTACGGGTACGCGGTTCGGGGCGTCTCGAGCTGGACGGTCACCGGCAACGTGGACAACTCGGTGCACAGCGGCGTGGCCGGCAGCATGTGCGGCGGCGGGACCCAGAACCCTCAGGCGCCAGCGGGTTTCCAGTACTACGCCCCCGCCACGTCGGCCACCCTCCAGTCGCAGTTCCAGCCGGTCACCGGCAACTTCTGGGGACTGCTCAACATCACCGAGAACGTCGGCAGCGCGCCGCTGGTCTACGCGGCCCAGTCCTCGCTCACCTTCGCGCCGGTTGCGGTCGGCACGTCGTACACCCCGCAGACAGTGACCATCACCAACACCGGGCCGGCAACGGCGAACGTCTCGGGGGTGTCGGTCACCGGCGACTACAGCCAGACCAACAACTGTGGCAGCTTGGCGACCGGCTCCTCGTGCGTGGTCAGCGTGACCTTCCACCCGAACGCCTCCGGCACACTGACCGGAAGCCTAACCGTCGTCAGCAACGCGGCCAACAGTCCGGCCACGGTCTCCCTGACTGGTACGGGATCCGGCGGCGGTGCCGCCGCCAGCCTGACCGCGGCGCCCTCATCGCTGACGTTCGCCTCGACGACGGTCGGCTCGGCGAGCGCCGCGCAGACGGTCACGATCACCAACACGGGTAACGCCGCGGCGACCCTGTCGTCGATCACGGCCGTCGGTGACTTCAGCCAGAGCAACGGGTGCGGCTCGTCGATCGCTGCCGGCGCGTCCTGCACGGTCAGCGTCACGTTTCACCCCAGTGGCACTGGTACGCGAACCGGTTCGGTCACCGTCGCCAGCAGCGCGACCAACAGCCCCACGTCGGTCAGCCTGTCTGGTACGGGGGCTGTCGCCTCTGGGACGAACCTCGCCGCTGGCCGGGCGACCTCGGCAAGCACCACCAACTCTTCCTACGTGTCAGGCAACGTGACCGACGCGGATGCCACGACCTACTGGGAAAGCGCCAGTAACGCCTTCCCGCAGTGGGTCCAGGTCGACCTGGGCTCGGCCCAGTCCGTGGGCAAGGTGACGCTCAAGCTGCCGGCGAGCTGGGGTTCCCGTACGGAAACCCTGTCGGTGCAGGGATCCACTGACGGCACGACGTTCTCGACCTTCGTCGGGGCCGCCGGGTACGCCTTCGACCCGGCCACTGCCAACACGGTGAACATCACCTTGCCGACGACGACACTGCGCTACCTGAGGATCAACGTCACCGGCAACACCGGCTGGCCGGCAGCCCAGCTCTCCGACCTCGAGGTGTTCGCCGCGGCGGGCGGCACGTCGGCGTCGCTGTCAGCCAGCCCGACGGCGTTGACGTTCGGGGCGACCACGGTCGGTGCGACGAGTTCCGC
Organism: Frankiales bacterium; assembly: GCA_033851655.1. GTDB lineage: Bacteria > Actinomycetota > Actinomycetes > JAWWOL01 > JAWWOL01 > JAWWOL01. The sequence continues at coordinate 162 of JAWWOM010000392.1, read as the reverse complement.
CCAGTCGGTCACGCTCCAGAACACCGGCTCCGCAACGGCTTCGGTGTCCTCGGTGGCCGCCACCGGTGACTTCGCGCAGACCAACACCTGCGGGTCGTCGATCGCCGCCGGTGCGTCCTGCACGGTGTCGGTGACGTTCCGCCCGACGGCGGCCGGCACCCG
>JAWWOM010000452.1:0-13203 GCA_033851655.1 Frankiales bacterium | reverse complement strand
TCCTAGCGACGCCAGGTCCTGAAGCGGAAGCACCCTCAGGCTGACGGCTCTGCTACCGGTCAGGCAGCGAGAGCGAGCGCGTTGTTGTCGGCGCTTATATTTTTGTTCCAGCGGATGGTTAACGAGATCGTCGCTGGTTTCCTCGGCCCGCTTCACCTGTCTCGACGTCCGGAGTCGAAACCGTTCACCCCCTCGATGGGTCTGGTACGTCCACCATCTTAGCCGCGGCAGCCCGGCCACGCGAGGACGCCCGGCGTTCACCTGAGCGCCTCCTGTGAGTTGCCCACATGTCCGCTTACCTCGGGCGACAAGGTCCTAGCAGCCATGTAACGTCGGCCTCTCACGATCCGGCCATCGCGGAGCTCGAGGGGAGACCGTCATGAGCATCGCCGAGGCGACCACGAGCAACCCGACGCTCAACCTGTACGTGGCAGAAGCCAGGCACGATCAGGCAGAGGCGGTCTACCAGGCGCTGCTGCGCGAGGGCTACGAGCAGGCGGACGACGTCGACCGGCCACTCCTCGACGCCCTCGAGGCGCTCCCTCGGGCCGAGGCGCTCCAGCGGCTCATCGGCGAGCTGTCCGACGGCCGGCCTTCCCCCGTACCGGATGATCTTGCTGCTGCGCTCTCCGACTCGATCCGACGTCTCGACCCTGACACCTTCGGCCCAGCGGCGGCGTGACCGGCGGCACCTCGGACTCCTCCACCAGCACGCTGCTCTCCCTGATCCTGCGGCACCAGCCGTCGATGGTCGGGATCACCCTCGACGCAGGGCAGCGGCTGGGCCGTGTCAGTTTGGGTTGACAAGAACGCAGGTGTCAGTTCAGACTGACAGACATGGATCTCGATCAACTCTCCGCTGCGATCGCCTCCGACGACCCCGCCCTCGGGCTGCGTGCCGTGCTCGCACTGCGCCGGCTCGCGGAACGGGTCGAGGCCAACCAGGTCGCCCTCGCCCGAGCGCAGGGCTGGTCCTGGCAGCAGATCGGCGACGCGCTCGGGATCACTCGCCAGTCGGTCCACCAGAAGTACGGGAAGTGAGGCAGCACCATGTTCGGCAGCCAGCAACGACAGGAGCTCGGCAAGGTCTTCCACGACGCCAACGCCGAGGCAGCCCGGATGGGTGACCGCAGGATCGGCACCGAGCACGTGACCCTCGCGATGCTCGCAGACCCCAACTCGGTCAGCGCGAAGGCGCTCGCGGTCAGCCTCGACGACGCACGGAAAGCGTTGCAAGCACTGGACTCTGCGGCCCTCGCCGCGGTCGGTATCGAGGCCGTCGACCCCGGTCCCGGCGCCCAGCCGGCTCGCGTACGGATGCGGCTGACCCCGGGCGCCCGCCACGTGTTCTCCGGCCTCAAGGCCAACCGCAGTGCCAAACCACCGCGGCCTCAGCACGTGCTCCTCGGGCTGCTGGACTGCGCCAAGCCGGATCCGGCAGCGGAGCTGATCGACGCGCTGGGCGTCGACCGGGCCCAGGTGCGCCAGCGCCTGCAGGCGTCCTGAGGCAGCTCGCAGCAGCGAGCTAGCCGAGGGCGCGCAGGAAGCTGGCCGCCAGCGGGGCGGCCACCGCACCACCGATGCCGCCGTTCTGCACCACCACGGCGAACGCGAGGTCCCCACGGAAGCCGATGAACCAGGCGTCGGTCTTGGTCTTGTCAGCGGTCTCGGCGGTGCCGGTCTTGCCCGAGACGGGGGCACCCGGGAAGTTCTTGAACGCGGCAGCGGCCGTGCCGCTCGTGACCACACCTGCCATCAGGCTGCGCAGCGCGTCAACCACCGGGCCGGGCAACGGCTTGGCCGTCGGCGACGGCGGCGGCGCCGGGTCGGTGACCAGCTGGGGCGCCCGCCAGGTGCCGCTCTGCACGGAGGCTGCGACCATCGCCATGTCCAGCGGGCTCACGGCGACCGTGCCCTGACCGATCGTCTCGGCAGCCAGCTCGGCGTTGTCCGTCGGCGCCGGCACGCTGCCGTGGTTGACGCTCATCCCGAGCTGCCACTGGCCACCCAGACCGAAGTCGGCGGCAGCCGTCGCGAGCCGGCCGCCGGCCAGCTTGGCGGACTGGGAGATGAAGGCCGTGTTGCAGGAGATCGCGAAGTCCTTGCTGAACGGCACCGTGCCGGCGACCTGCTCGCCCTGGAAGTTGTGGAACACCTCACCCTGCACGGTGATCGACGGCGGACACGCGACCGGGGTGTCCGGCGTGACCCCGGCCGAGAGCAGCCCAGCGGTCGAGACCACCTTGAACGTCGACCCGGGCGGCAGCCTGCCCTCCAGCGCAGCGTCGAACGAGGTGTCCGACGGCCGGTTGGCCACTGCCAGGACGTTGCCGGTCGAGGGCTGGATCGCCACCAGCGCCGTGATGTCCGGCGTGGTCGCCGGGGCACTCCCCAACGCCGTCTCCGCCGCCGCCTGGACCTTGGGGTCGATGGTCAGCGTCACCGGCTTGCCGGCGGTCCCGGCGTACTTGTTCAGCGTGGCGACGGTCTTGCCGTCCGCCCCGACCAGCACGATGTTGGCGTCGGGAGTGCCGGCGAGCCGCTGCTCGTACTGCTTCTCGACACCCGACCGGCCCACCTGCGACGTCGCGCTGTAGCCGGAGCCGAGGGTCTTCAGGTCCTCAGCCGTGACCGGCCCGACCCGGCCGAGCAGCGCATGCGCGAACGTCGGTGTCTGCGCGAGCGACGCCGTCGCCTTGGAGTACGGGACCCCGGCCAGCGCGTACAGCTGGGGCTGGATCGGGTCGAAGTCGGACTCGCGGAGCGTGACGATCGGGACGGACTGGTCCGGCTTTGCCGAGCCGGCGGCGAAGTCGGCCTGCAGCTGGGCGAGGGTGATGCCCTGCGGCTTGAGCAGCTGGGCGAGAACGGTGAGCTCGGCCGTCGGGTCGACCATCCGGGCCGGTCGCATGGCGACGTGGTAGACGTTGCCCGAGCCGACCAGGGTGGCCTGGCCGGCTCCGAGCACCGGCGCCCGGTCGTGGCTGAAGGCGGTGGTCAGCTTGAACGTCTCGCCGGCGCCGAGCTGGGGGTGGACCAGGGCCGGCGTCCACTGCACCACCCACGACTTGCCGGAGCGGACCAGCGGCAGCGTCCCGTCCCAGCTCCAGGCCGCGTAGCCGGCCGGGGTCACCGTCGTGTGGAACGGCGCGCTCGCATGCTGCTTGCTCTGGTCGACGACGACCTTGTCCAGCCGGATGGCGACCGTCTGCGCCTTCAAGGCGGTCAACAGCTGGGTGTACGGAGTCCCCAGCGCCGTCGCGTCGACCCCGCTCAGCTTGGCCGCCGTCGCGTAGTCACCGGCCTGGATCGCGGCGACGAACTGGGTCGCGATCGGATCGGGCTTGGGGTCCGACCCGCAACCGGCGAGGCCGACACCTGCGCACAGCAACAGCGCTGCCAGCAGCAACCGCGACTTCACCACACCCCCGAGCATCTCGCCGAGCAGAACCGAACGGGCCAGCCCCAGCCTATCGGCGAGCCAGGACAAATGGGGTCAGGGTTTCGGGCGCTCGCCCCGGTCAGCGCATGCCCTTGGCCCGGCGGCCCATGCTGCGCACGACCTCGCGGTTGGCGTCCCGCTCCGCGATGGTCTGCCGCTTGTCGTACTCCTTCTTGCCCTTGGCCAGCGCGATCTCGACCTTGGCCTTGCCGTCCTTGAAGTACAACGAGAGCGGGATCAGCGTCTGGCCGCCCTCGCGGGTCTTGCCGATCAACCGGGCGATCTCGTCCCGGTGCAGCAGCAGCTTGCGGACCCGGCGTGGCGTGTGGTTGTTCCAGGTGCCCTCGGTGTACTCGGGGATGTGGACCCCGTGCAGCCAGACCTCGCCGTCCTTGACGTTGGCATAGCTGTCGATCAGCGACGCCCGGCCGGCCCGCAGGCTCTTGACCTCGGTCCCGGTCAGCACGATGCCGGCCTCGTAGGTGTCGCTGATCGCGTAGTCGTGCCGCGCCTTCTTGTTCTGCGCGATGAGCTTGGTGCCGGTCTCCTTGGACACCTCAGCCTCGCCTCAACTGGGCCATCTATCCGTGCCCGCCCGTGCCGGCATCCGCGAGCAGCCCGCTGAGCACCTCGATCGCCCGGCTCTGCACGGCCTGGTCCCCCGCCGCGGCCGGGACGTCGATGTCGGGGCTGAGGCCGACGCCGTCCAGCGATCGGCCGCTGGGGGTCCGGTAGTTGGCGATCGTCAGCTCGATCGCCGACCCGTCCGCCAGCGGCATCGGCTGCTGGACGGTGCCCTTGCCGAACGTACGGCTGCCGACGATCACCGCACGCTGATCGTCCTGCAGCGCGCCGGCGAGGATCTCGGCAGCACTGGCCGTCGCCCCGTCGACCAGGACGGCGACGGGGGTGACCGTGTCCGGCTCGGCGCCGCTGGCCCGGAGCACGGTCGCCTTGCCGTCCTTGCCGGCGTAGGAGACGACCGGGCTGCCGGCCGGGAGCAGCGCAGAGGCGGCCTCCACCGCTTCGTCGAGCAGGCCGCCCGGGTTGTCCCGCAGATCGATCACCACGCCGGAGACGTGCTCGGCGCGCAGCGCGGCCAGGCCGTCACGCACCTGGTGCCCGACCCCCCGGGTGAACGCCCCGATGGTGATCCGGCCGACCCGGGAGCTGAGCTTGTCCACGGTGACGTCGTCGCTGGGCAGGGCACGCCGTACGAGTCTCAAGGTGCGGCTGACGCTGCCGCTGCGCAGCACCACGGACACGGTGCTGCCGGCCGTGCCGCGGAGAGCGGCGGCAGCGGCGGCGACGCTCATCGACCGGGCGCTCTTGCCGTTGACCGACACGAGCGTCTGGCCGGAGTGCACCCCGGCCTCGGACGCCGGGGACGAGACCTGGACCGAGGAGACGGTGAGCCCGCCGGCCGACTGGTGCAGCCAGATCCCGACCCCGCTGAACCTGCCGTCGAGGGTCTGCTGGAAGCCGGCGTACTCCGCCGGTGTCAGGTAGTTGGCCCACTTGTCGTTGAGCGCCCCGAGCATGCCCTGGACCGCGGCCTGGTCCAGCGCGCTCTTGTCCACCTTGCCGACGGCCGAGGCCGCGATCCGGTCCCGTACGGCGTCCAGCTGGCCACCGGCGGCCAACGCTGAAGCCGAGAGTGAGGCGGGCGCAGCGGTGGTGCGTGGCGCGCTTGTCCGTCCCGCGCCCCGCTCCCCGAGGGTGGCAGCGAACGCGCCGGCTCCGAACAGCAGCACGCCGGCAGCGGTCGCGGCGAGCCCGCGCACCACCCGTCGGCGCCGGCGTACGGACATCAGCATGGACACGAGCATACGGAACGGCGCGGCCCCGGCACCGCTGATTCGGGGGCCTGTGCAGGGGCTGTCAGATCCGCATGTAGCGGCGCAGGGTCGCCCAGGCGGCGACCAGCGGCAGCACGGCGCCGCTGAGCAGCAGCCACGGCAGCTTGGAGACCACGTCGTGGCTGCCCACCCCTGCGCTCAGCAACTTCGTGAACGGGGCGAACAGGTAGGAGCGCATCACCAGGAGCAGGACGAAGGAGACCAGCGCGCCGATCACCCCCGCGAGCACGCCCTCGAGCATGAACGGCAGCTGGATGTAGGTGTTCGACGCGCCGACCAGGCGCATGATGCCGACCTCCCGACGGCGGCCGAAGAAGGCCAGTCGGGTGGTGTTGACAATCATCAGCACCGCCGCGAAGGCGATGAGAAGCGCGACCAGGCTGGCTCCGTTCTGGATCCGGGCCATCAGGTCGAACAGCTTCTGGAACGCCTGTCGCTGGTCGAAGGCGTTGTCCACCCCTGGCATGCCGGTGACCGCGCTGACCACGACATTGGTCTTGGACGGGTCCTTGAGCTTGACCCGATAGGACTCCGGCAGGTTCTCCGGCGTGGCGGCCTGGCGCAGCGCCGGACTGTCCTTGAACAGCTCCTGCGCCCGCTGGTAGGCCTGCTGGTGCGACTCGAAGTAGACCTGCTGCACCTGCGGCAACCCGGTCAGCACGGTGCGCACGGAGTCCATCTCGGCCGGCGTCGCCGGTGACGGGCACTTGGGCGTGACGGTGATGCCACAGAGGAACACCGACACCTGCACCTTGTCGTACCAGTAGCCCTTGGCCCGGTCGACCTCGTTCCGTACGAGCAGCGCGAAGCCGACGAGGAACAGCGAGACCGCGACCGCCAGCACGACCGAGAGGATCATCGTGACGTTGCGGCGGATGCCGATGAGCATCTCGGAGGCGACGAACTGCGCGCGCATGGCGTCCTTGGGGGTCGGGGACAGGGCGTGAAACAGGCGATCTTGTACGGAACCCTCTGTCAGGGTTCGTCGGGTCGGTCAGCGGCTGTAGCCGTAGACCCCGCGGCTCTGGTCGCGGACGATGACGCCGTTCTCCAGCTCGACCACCCGGCGGCGCATCGAGTCGACGATCGCCGCGTCGTGGGTGGCCATGATCACGGTGGTGCCGGTGCGGTTGATCCGGTCGAGCAGCTTCATGATGCCGACGCTGGTGCTGGGGTCGAGGTTGCCCGTCGGCTCGTCCGCGATCAAGATCATCGGCCGGTTGACGAAGGCCCGTGCGATCGCCACCCTCTGCTGCTCGCCACCGGAGAGCTCGGTCGGCATCCGCTTCTCCTTGCCGGACAGGCCGACCAGGTCGAGCACCTCGGGGACGACCTTGTCGATCGTGTGCCGCGGCTTGCCGATCACGTCGAGGGCGAACGCGACGTTCTCGGAGACGGTCTTGTTGGGCAGCAGCCGGAAGTCCTGGAAGACGGTGCCGATCTGGCGGCGCAGCTGGGGCACCTTCCAGTTGGCCAGCCGGGACAGGTCCTTGCCTGCGACGTGGACGACGCCGCTGCTGGGCCGGTCCTCACGCAGGACGAGGCGCAGGAACGTCGACTTGCCGGAGCCGGAGGCGCCCACCAGGAACAGGAACTCGCCCTTGGCCACCTCGACGGAGACGTCGCTGAGCGCAGGGCGGACCGACTTCGGGTAGGACTTCGAAACGCGTTCGAACGTGATCACAACAAGAACCTCGGCTCGTACGGGCACGGCCTGATGGGCGAATCCGGGTCAGTCTAACGGCGCAATCTGGGGACGGCGTGGCATCCGAGCCAGTTCCGGAGGATGCTCAGGGGGAAGGTTTCGGCTGCCGACAGTGCTGGAGAGAGTCACCAGCCCGCGCAGCCGGGCCGCGCCGCCGGGCGACGGGCGCAACGGCGGGCACCGAAAGAGGAGGCGCCATGTCGTGCGAGCACCTCGTGTGCGCAAGCTGCGCCGGACCCGTCGACGAAGGCCGCTGCCCGACCTGCCGGGCAGCCCACGCCTCGCTGCACCCGCACAACAGCGGGCTGAGCCCGCAGACCGTCCTGATCATGGCCTCGCTGGCCATCCTGCTCGTGATGCTGTTCAGCCGCGTGCACGGCTAACCTGCCGAGCTCTCCTGCTGGCGGCGCCAGCGGATGGTGGCCTCGATCAGCTCGTCGATCTCGCCGTCCAGCACCCCGCTGACGTTGCCGGTCTCGGCGCCGGTGCGCAGGTCCTTGACCATCTGGTACGGGTGCAGCACGTAGTTCCTGATCTGGTTGCCCCAGCTCGTCGTGGCCTCGCCGCGGATCTCGTTCATCTTGGCGAGGTCCTGCTGGCGCTGCCGCTCGAGCAGCTTGGCCGCGAGGACCAGCATCGCCGAGGCCTTGTTCTGGATCTGGGAGCGCTCGTTCTGGCAGCTGACCACGATGCCCGACGGCAGGTGCGTGATCCGGACGGCGGAGTCGGTGGTGTTGACCCCCTGGCCGCCGGGGCCCGAGGAACGGTAGACGTCGACCCGGATCTCGTCGTCCGGGATCTCGACGTGGTCACTGACCTCGACGACCGGGGTGACGTCGACGCCGGCGAAGGAGGTCTGCCGGCGGGCCTGGTTGTCGAAGGGGCTGATCCGGACCAGGCGGTGCACCCCGTGCTCGCCGAGCAGGGTCCCGTACGCGTAGGGGACCTTGACCTGGAAGGTGACCGACTTGATCCCGGCCTCCTCGGCATAGGACGTGTCGTAGACCTCGAGCGGGTAGTTGTGCCGCTCGGCCCAGCGCCCGTACATGCGCAACAGCATCTCGGCCCAGTCCGCCGCGTCCACGCCGCCGGCCTGCGCGTTGATGGTGACCAGCGCCTCCCGGGCGTCGTACTCCCCCGACAGCAGGGTGCGCACCTCGAGGCTGGCGATGTCGCCGCTGAGCTTGTTGAGATCCTGCTCGGCCTCGACCAACGTGTCCTGGTCGTGCTCGTCGGCCGCCAGCTCGAACATCACGCCGACGTCCTCGAGCCGGCGGCGCAGCGCGGCGACCCGCTCGAGATCGGCCCGCAGGTGCGACATCCGGCTGGTCACCTGCTGGGCCCGGTCCTGGTCGGTCCACAGCTCGGGATCGGCGGCCTGCTGCTCCAGCTCGGCCAGGTCCTCGTTCATCCGGGGCAGGTCGAGGACGGCTTCGATGCTGGTCAGGGTGGTCTCGAGCGCTTTGAGCGCGTCACTAGGGTCGACAGGCACACAGCGAGGGTAGTCGGTCCGCGCTGACGGCGGCCGAGCAGCGCTCAGGGCAGCCCTTGCGGTGAACCTCGGCGAAAGACACGATGGCGGCCACGTCACCGTCGGCGAGTCTCCACGGGGGTCCGCTCGTCGGCGGTGACGTGCGGCCGCACGAACACCGGCTCCCGAGGATCCAGCGCGACAGCGAGGGTGTGATGCGACGAGTGAGCGCGACCGAGGCCCTCGAGCGCAGTGCGGCCGCCATTGCGCGATGGGAACCCACGGTGCGCGCCTGGGCGCACCTCGACCTGGACGCTGCCGCGTCCGCTGCCTGCCGGCTCGACGGCGAACCGGCCGGGCCGATGTCCGGTGTGACGGTCGGGGTCAAGGACCTCATCGACACTGCGGACCTGCCGACCGAGTACGGGTCCCCGCTGTTCGCCGGTCACCGACCCGACTCCGACGCCGTTGTCGTCGCCGGGGTCCGGAGGGCCGGCGCCTTGGTGCTGGGCAAGACGGTGACCGCGGAGCTGGCCTGCCTGACCCCTGGCCGCACCACGAACCCGCACCGCCCGACGCACACCCCGGGCGGCTCGTCGATGGGATCGGCAGCGGCGGTGGCCTGCGGCATGGTCGACGTCGCCTTCGGTACGCAGACCGCCGCGTCGGTCACCCGGCCGGCCAGCTTCTGCGGGGTCTACGGGTTCAAGCCGACCTTCGGCCTGGTGGACCGGACGGGGGTCAAGCTGGTCTCGCCGTCGCTGGACACGATCGGCTGGTTCGCCCGCGACCCGTCCCTGCTGGGGATGCTGCTCGAGGTCCTGACCGGTCGACCCAGCACTACTTCCCCTGTGCTGCCGCGCTTTTCGGTCGAGCCGACGCCGTTGTGGGAGCGCTGCGCGCCGGACAGCCATCAGGCCGTACGGCTGGCGGCAGCCGCGGCTCGGGATGCGGGAGCAGCGGTCGCCGACTCCCGATCCACGCAGCTGCTCCTCGGTCTCGCCGAGGCACAGGACCTGCTGGCCGCGTACGAGGCAGCTGTCTCGTTGGCCTGGGAGCATGCCCACGGCGTCTCTCCCGCACTGGCCCGCTATCTCGACGCGGGTGCCGCCACCAGTGCAGCGCAAGCAGCGGATGCCTTGCGGCGCAGGGACTCTGTGCTCGCCGATGTCGACGGGCTGTTCGGTGACGCTGACGTGCTGCTGACACCCGCGGTCGTCGGTGAGGCGCCCGCCGGTCTGGGCTCCACCGGTGACCCGTTGATGGCGAGGACCTGGTCCCTGCTCGGCCTGCCCACCGTCGCCGTCCCCTGCACTGCCGGGTCCACCGGGCTGCCGGTGGGCGTCCAGCTGGTCGGGCGGCCCGGTGCGGACACCGGGCTGCTGCACGCGGCGGCGTGGCTGGGCGGCCGACTCGGCTGGACCGGCCTGGCCGACGCAGGCGTCCCGGGCTAATCCCCTCGCGGCCGCGGCCCGGTCGGGCGAGCATCAGGGCAGTGGAGCTCCTCAGCCGGCTGCCGGCCTTCCTGGTCGCGGTCGTGGCGATCGCTGCCGTGCCTGGGCCGGCGTTCGCGCTGATCGTCCGGCGCTCGTCGCTCGGCGGATTCCGCGCAGGGGCTCCGGTCGTGCTCGGCACCGAGCTCGGCCTCTACGTCTGGATCATCGCAGCCGGAGCCGGGCTCGCCGCGCTCGTCGCCGCCTCGCACCTCGCCTACCTCGTGCTGCGCGTCGTCAGCGCCTCGGTCCTGCTCTGGATCGGCGGCCGGTTCCTGTTCGCCGTCCTGTCCAAGCGGCCCGAGCCGCACAACCTGGAGCTGCCTGGCCGCAGCACCCGCGGCGGCTTCGCGATGGGCACCGTCACCAACCTGGCCAACCCCAAGGCTGCGGTCTTCACCTTTGCGCTCTATCCGCAGTTCATCCCGCGGGGCTATCCGCCGCTGGCGACCACGGCCGGCCTGGGCCTGTTGCAGGTCACGCTCGAAACGGCGCTGTACCTCGGTCTGGCCGCAGCCGTCGGCCGGGCCGGCCGATGGTTCAGCAGCCGCAGGGTGCGCCGTGCCCTCGACGCGGTCTGCGGCTCGGTGCTGGTGACGCTCGGCCTGCGGGTGGCCGCCGAGGGCGCCTAGCGGACGCCCCGCGGCCGGAACTGGATGCTGATCCGCGGCCCGACCGGCTTGGCGGTCTTGGGCACCGCGTGCTCCCAGGTCCGCTGGCAGCTGCCACCCATGACGATCAGGTCGCCGTGGCCGAGCTCATGCCGTACGGCGGTCGCGCCGCCGCCGCGGGGACGCAGCAGCAACGCCCGCGGCGAGCCGACGGAGACGATCGCGACCATCGTGTCGTGGCTGGCGCCGCGGCCGAAGGTGTCGCCGTGCCAGGCGACGCTGTCCCTGCCGTCGCGGTAGAGGCACAACCCCGCCGTCCGGAACGGCTCGCCGAGCTCGTCGCCGTAGTGGTCGTCCAGGGCCGCCTTGGCCTCGACCAGGATCGGGTCGGGCAGCTGCTCGTCCTCGCCGTAGAACTTGAGCAGTCGTGGCACGTCCACCACGCGGTCGTACATCGGCCGGCGCTCAGCCTTCCACGGAACACCGGTGAGCAGGCGTTCGTAGAGCTGATCGGCGCCATGCAGCCAACCCGGGTGCAGATCGACCCAGGCGCCGCTGGTCAGCCGGGTGCGCGCAGTGCCGTCGCCCAGCCGGCCCAGGCCGAGCTCGGAACCGGCGTCCAGCAGGGACGGCTGGAACATCATCGCGGTCATGCGTCCGACCATAGCGCGCTTCGAACATCAGTTCGAGCATCCTCAGCGGTGACCTGGGGCGGCTCGACGATTTCAGCGCACTCCGGCCCGGCACCGGACCACTCCAGCGGAACCGCTGAGGGAGTAGGGCCCGGCACCTGCTGGAACGACGATGGTGGTGCCGCGGGCGAGGGCAGTGCTCCCCCAGCCGCCGACCAGCAGGCCCTCGCCTGCGGTCACGACGAGCACGGCGAAGCCGGCCGGAACCGTACCGGGAGCCAGCTCGTCCATCCGGAAGAAGGCGTCAGCCTCGGCAGGCAACAAGGATCCGGGACTGGCCGTACGAAGCTCCTCGAGCCGGGCGGGACCGCAGGCACTCCGGTCGACGCAGCCCATCGCCTCCTCGACGGAAAGGCCGAGGGTGGCCTCGGGCGGCCCCGCCGTGAACCCCTCCCACTCGAGCAGAACGGACAGGTCGGTCGGCTCCTGCACCTCCAGCAGCAGGATCCCCTCGCCGATCGCATGCGGTGTGCCGGCGGGGCACAGGATCGCGTCCCCCGGCCGTACGGGCACGCGGTTCGTGGCGGCGAGCATCGCGGCCACGTCCTGAACCGCGACCCAGCCGGCGAGCTCCTCTGCCGCAACGTCCCGGGAGAAGCCGAGGTGGACGAGCGCGTCGCGCTCTGCCTCGAGGACCAGCCAGGCCTCGGTCTTGCCGTAAGGCGATCCGAGGTGCCCGCGGGCGAAGTCCCTCGTCGGATGGACATGCAGCGGCAGCCGCTGGCCGGCGTCGAGCAGCTTGACCAGCACTCCGGTGTCCGCCACGTCGCTGCCGACCCAGCCCACCGGGTCAGCCTGCACGGCGGCCAGCAACGTCTCGCCGCCGTCGAGGACGGTCAGCCCCGAAGGTTCGAGCCCGAACCTGCTCGTGGTGCTGGCCACCCAGTCCTCCGGCCGGTCAGCCGCTCCCTCACCCCGGAAGCTGCCGATCCGGCCCTGGCCTCGGTAGAAGGTCGGCGGCTGGTTCGGGCCCAGCACGACGGGCTGCATGCGGCCAGTATCCCGCCCTGAAGCAGCCGGCAGCACGCGGCGACCGGCTCTACTTCAGGCCGTAGTCCGCCAGGATCTCGGCGGCGGCCCGCTGCCCCTCGGCCGCTCCGCCTTCCATGTAGCCCTGGAAGTCGATGGAGCAGTGCTCTCCGGCGAAATGCGTGTTGGCCTGGCGAACCCTTTCGTACCCGGCGTAGTTCTGGCAGTAGCCGGTCGGCCAGTAGGAGTAGGCACCCCAGGAGTACGGGTTCTTCGGCCAGGCCGACAAGGTGGCCCGGCCGGTCCATGCGGCGGTGATGCCAGGGAAGACCGGTTCGACCTGCTTGAGAAAGGCCTGGGCGTAGGCCGTCACCTTGGTGTTGGTCTGGTCGCTGAACGGCGTGCCGGCGTTGAAGGCGCCGGCCAGGTTGCCCCCGGTGTAGTCGACCAGAATGCCCTGACTGCCGGACTGCGCGCGGGTCACGTCCCAGGTGTTCTGGTAGCCGGTGTCGGCGTACGACTCCCCGTTGGAGACGCCCGGCCACGAGCCGGTCTGGTTCCACAGCCGGTTGCTGAACTGCAGCTGCAGCTTGGCGTTGCTGCCCATCCGCATCGACGCGATCTGTCCGCTCTTGCGTGAGTCGAACCGGGCAGCGGTGAAGTCCAGGGTCTGAAGGACGCCGATCGGCAGCGCCAGGATGGTGTGGTCGGCCGTGACCGTACGGGTGCTGCCGCCGACGGTGAACGTCAGCGTCTGGGTGCCATCGGCGTTCTGGGCCAGCTTGGTCAGGGTCCAGCCGGTGCTGATGCTGCCGGCAGGCAGCGCGGCGGCGATGGCCGCTGGCAGCTGCTGGTTGCCACCCCGCAGGTGGTACTTCTCGTCGGACAGGCCGAAGATCGAGAAGTTGCCAGGTGAAGGCTGATATCCCAGCAGTCCCAGCAGGTTCAGCGACGTCTGGTC
>JAWWOM010000419.1:0-9448 GCA_033851655.1 Frankiales bacterium | reverse complement strand
CCCCGTTAGAGACGTATAGGTTCGTCACCAGGTGCGCGTTCTTCAGTCGAAGCGGCTTCGCGGTCGGCCCGATGCACACAGGCGCGTTGACACCGATGGCCGTAGTGGTGACCACCGTCTCCGGGTGACCCGGCATCACGGCGGGTGCCGGAAGCGCCTCCCGTGCTTGCGCGAGGGAGATCAGGTGCGCTGCCGGCGCCGCGGCCTGAGCAGCAGTCGCCGGCACAAGAGCGGCGGCGACGAGCGGGGCAGAGAGCAGCAGACGGGAAACGCGGCGGGCGTGGGGCAGCACTCGGTCACTCCTGGTATTGGTGGCGGCGCCCGGTAGCGGGCTTGGCAAGCCTACGGGCTGTGTCACCACCGAGGATCACCCGAACGGGTGTAGGCGCAGTCGCCGGTCCACTGGTCTCGCCGCCCGCCTCGTGCCAATCGAGGATCGCTATTGAGTCGCTGCTCTCGTTGCTACCACTCGCGAACCTCGCACGCGTCGCTGCAGTCCCCACGGGTGGATGAGCCAGCCGAGAGCTGCCAGGACCGCTCCGCCCAAAAGGAGGAAGCCTCCCTCTCCTGCGCGTTCCGTGAATAGGAGGATCACACCCGCCACTGCGGCCCCGATGCCTCCGAGCAGGTAGGTCAGCGCGAACCACCAGCGCACGACGGCGAGGCTCAGGCGAGCCGTCCTGAGCAGCAGCTTGGTCATGACGGGCACCGTATCTCTGATCAGGTCCCGCGGGTGACCGCTGACCGTGGTCATCGCTTTGCGGCAACAGTCTGCGGCGCCGCTGCAGCCGACTGGCTGGCGGGACCGCCGGTGGTGCAGTGCGGGGTCAGTGGTCCGACGCCCGCACTTGTCTTGCTGGGTGGCACCAAGTGCGGGCGGGGTACGGCCCGCTCCTCTGCAGGCAGCCGGTGGGCCGAGGCTCGCACAAGGTGGTGTCGCTTTCGACGAACCTCGACCAACGCTGTGCCGGTCGCGGCTCCGTCACGCAGTTTTGACGCCGGGGGTCTTCGGTCGTCCTGGGTCGTCGTTTTGGGACGTCCGCGCTCGATGGCCCGTCGGGCCGGACACCGGTTGTGGTCTGCGCCGGTGACCGCTGGTTCACTTTGTCGGGTCCGGAGGCAACCTCACGATGGCTCAGACCGGTTGATCCTGGTGAGGCGGACGAAGGGGTGGGTGTGGACGCGACCGAGGACTTCCGGGAGTACGTGCTCGGGCGTCAGCGTGCGTTGTTGCGCACCGCCTGGTTGCTGACCGGGGACCGCGGGTCCGCCGAGGACCTGGTGCAGACCGCACTGCTCCGAGCGTGGCCGCACTGGAGCCGGATCAGCGCCGGCGAGGGGCCGGACGCTTACGTCCGGCGGGTCATGGTCAACAAGGCCATCGACTGGCGCCGCCGGCGTTGGAACGGCGAGGTGCCAACCGAACAGCTGCCCGAGTGCCAGTACCTGCCGCCTGATCCGGACCTTCCGCAGATCCTGGTCGGCGCCGTGCGCAGCCTTCCGGCCCGGCAACGTGCGGTGATCGCGCTGCGCTACCTCGACGACCTGTCGGAGATCGAGACCGCGGCAGCACTGGGCTGCGCGGTCGGCACCGTGAAGAGCCAGACCGCGAAGGCGTTGGCCACCTTGCGCCAGCACCCGGGCCTGGCCAACCTCGAGCTGCAAGGGAGCGCCGGATGAACGAGTTCGCCGTCCTGTTGGACCAAGGCGTCCCTGAACCCCAGGCGTTCCTCGACCCTGAGGCCCTGCTGCGCCGCGCACACCGACGCCAGACCGTACGACTCTCGGGAGCTCTAGCGGCGACCGTTGCCGTCGTCGTGGTGGTCGGCGTGGCCATGTGGGCGCCGGGCCAGCGCCGTCCGTTGGCAGCCGGAGCCCCGGTGTCACCGACGCTCTCCGCACTAGACGATGCAGTGGCCCTACCGACGAGTCTGTCCGGCGAGGTTGGTCCGGTGGGTGCTCAGCCGCACCAGCCCACGGGACTCGGCGTGACGGCCATCCACCACGGCCAGACGACGGTTTACCTGGCAGCCGCTACAGGCGACGGGGTGTGCCTGTTGCTGGAGAACTCCAACGGTAGCGGCGTTGAGAGCTGCCGCGCGATCGCCGACCTGACGACCAGGCCTCTCTACGTGGTCATGGACTCGGCGGATGGTCGGCCAGTCCAGACGGCGATCGTGATGCCAGACGGCTACACCACGCTGACCTTGGGCTCGGACACCGCTACGGCAGCGTTCAACGTGGCCTACCTGCCCGCGATGACCTCCACCCACTGTGTTATCTCCGGGCCTCACGTCGAAAGCCGCCAGGTCGATCTCGGCCCGGACCCGTTGCCACCGGCCCGCGCAGGCTCATCCCCGCAGCCCCCGGCACCGACCGGGCCGGTGTCAGCAGTTCCGGTGAGGTCCGCGGTGGCGGACCTGCGCTACCCGGTCAACGTCCACGGCATGACCTACGGATCCCTGGCGGTCGCCTCCACCCACGGGGGCAAGGCCCCGGACCTGATCGCCGCCAGTGGACTGGACAACACCGGCGCGCACGTCGACGGCTATTTCAAGCACGCCGACATGCCCGTGCAGGCCGAGCCGAAGAACCCGGCCGATGCCGCGGCCCTCATGGCCAAAGCAGTCCCGGCGAAGACCATCCCCCTCTACGCGGTCGACGGCACCACCGTCATCGGCACATTCACCTTCGCTGGCCGGGCAGCCGCAGCAACAGGAACCGCCACCGCGCACTGAGCCCACCCGGACTGCCCCATACCTTGCACCGCAGAAGGATCGCCATCTGACACCGCGTTTCGTCTTGGAACCGGCCCCTCATCGGGACGATGCCGTCCGTACGGCGACCACCGGCTCTCGGTGTGCCGGCCGGGGTTCGGCAACCGATCGCACGGCGTCGCCGTTCGTCTGGGTGCCGGCCGGGGTAGTCCGCTGCCATGCCAACCAGCGATGGTCTCCGAGCCTCGTCGTCGCCGCCGCCGCCCCGAGCCGGCCGGAGACGCGACCGCGATTGGTGGCTGGCGGGCGGTTACCTCTTTGTGGGCCTGTTTTGGTGGTTCAACCTTGTTTGGACCGGGGGTGGCTGGCGGCTGTCGCTGGCCATCCTCTGGACGGTGTTGGGCGTCGGCATGGCGTTCGCGGCTCGCTCATCGAGAAGCGGTCACGCAGAGAAGCTGCGACAGCACCCCCGTGGCGACAGGCCGGAGGCCACCAAGGTGGACGATGAGAAACGGCAGGCCCGGTTGTACGAATGGGTCGCTGCTTTCGCGATCCTCGGAGGGTCCGAGAGCTTCAGCCGCAAGGTCCTCGATGCGAAGAGCCGCATGCAGTCGTCCCGAAAGTGTGTCGACCGTCCAGAGCAGCCCGGTCCGCGCGATGTGTCTGAGAACGAGGCGGGCCCGCCCCGCGGTGAGTGAGGGAAGATCCGCAGCTGAATCGGTGCCACTTGCTGCGGCGCCATCTCTGCGGGTCGGAGGTCCCCCGCTTGAGGATCGGGTATCGGCAGTGGACGTGTCGATTGGCGCTCAGAGAGGCACTTACTCGGCATCGTCCCACTCGTCGCGGAGTGCCTTCCGCAGCACGTCCGTCTGGACGATCAGGGCCCCGAGCAGCTCTTCTCGGTTCAGCCGGTTCGTCGTTCGGTGGGCCCAGGTCGTCGAACCGTCCTCGTCTAGCGCCTTGATCAAGACGAATGCCTCGATGACGGTGGCACCCAGATCGAGGGGATGAATCTCGAGGCCAGACAGAACTTCGGCGATGGGGACTCGCTGCTCGCCCGTACCTGGCACGCCTTCGTGATTGCCCATGTACAGACTGAACCACGCAGGGACCGGATGGGGCACGGCGGCATCGGAGGTGCCCTGCGAACGGGTTCTCGCGTGCCGGCCTGCCAGGTGACGGGAGGACCTGCGCGCCCCGTTCGCCGATCGGCGACTGGGGCGGTGGGGTGCTGTCGCCGGTTTGAGCCGGTCCGGGTTCAGTCGGCGCAGCTCCCGGGGCTCTTGAGGCATCGCCCGCCGCCACCGTCCCGGCGGGTCTACACACGTTGGCCGGCAGCGAGCTGGTCAAGCACGACGCGGGCGTGGTCGTACTTCGCCGTGAGACGTTCCCGTACGGCCGGGTCGAGGTTGGCCAGTCGTTCCGGGTCGGCGTTGTCCGCGATGTCTGCCTGCTTCACCTTCAGCGCGAGGGGGTTGGCTGCGACGCGGGCGTAGTAGTCATCGGGCGGCTCGCCGTTTCCTCTGGTGAGCGCTTCGACGGCTGCGACGACGGTGGCCGGGATTCCTTGCGCGGCGAGGTCCGTGGCGGTTGTCTGGGTGTCTTCGAGCACGTCGTGCAGCCAGGCTGCGGCCTCGGCCTGCTCGTCACCGGTCAGGCGTGCTGCAACACGACCCGGGTGGCCGATGTAGGGCTTCCCGGCCTTGTCTGTCTGCTCGGCGTGGGCTTGGGTCGCGATACGTTGCGCGGTCGTGGTCAGATTCTCTGCCATCACGCTCGTCTCCTTCGTCAATTCAATCTCAGCGTGTCTTACCCCGCCTTACTCGCCTCGCAAGCGGACCCGTCGCCGACAACCAACATGACCTGTCCGCTTCCTGCGGCCCGCTGAGGGCTCTTGGTCTCCATCGCGGCGACAACGCAGCCGCATCTCACGCATGTGAGCCCTTCCGGTCACCGATCGTGTAACGCCACCCTTCGGGCGGATAACTATGACTATGAGCGTGACGTGGCAGGACGTGTCAGACATCGATCTGGTGGGCGCACTGCCTGACCCGGACGCGCTGGAGGAGTTGTTTCTCCGCTACAGGCTCATGATCTTGGGCTACGGGATCCGTCGTTGTAGCCGGCCCGAGGACGTAGCCGACCTGCTGGCCGCCACCTTCCTCGCCGTGTTGGAGAGCGCCAGCACGTACGAGGAGCGCCTCGGTGACGTGCGGCCGTGGCTGTTCGGGATCGCCCACCGGCAACTCGGGCTCCTGATCCGTCAGGAATACCGGGACAGAGCCTTGCGGAGCAAGATCGCAGCCGTCCCGGAACACCACCCCGACGACATGGCCAGGATCGAGGAGCAGATCGACGCCAGTCGCGAGGCTCGTGACGTCGAGCACGCTTTGGCGGCCCTGCCCGAGCAGCACCGCGAGGCGCTGTGGCTGGTGGGCTACGACCGCCTCACTCCCCACGAGGCCGCTCAGGTCATCGGCGTCTCCCCGGGTGCCTTCCGAGTCCGCCTCTCCCGAGCTCGTCGCGCCCTACGCGCCTCGCTCAGCCAACCGATCCTGACCGTCCCCGCTCGCGTCGGAGACGAGTCGAACCCACCGGAGGTGCACTCATGATCACTGACGCACGTGACATCCCGCTCACCGTCCTTGAGCAAGACATCCTGTCTGACCTAAAAGCCGTCGCCGCTCGTATGGCGGCCGAAACCGCCCCCGACGGCGTGACCACTCAACAGCCCCCGCTGGCTACCCGGCCACGCAGGGTCCGGTCACGGACTGTCGCCGTAGGCGTCGCCGTAGCGGTTGCAGGAACAGCAGGCTACGCGGCCGCCGCCGCCGCCGGCGAGCTGCCCAATCCATTCGCCGGGCCCGGCATGATGAAGATTCCGTTCGTCGCCTCCCCCGATCCAGCCACCCAGGCGGGCGCCACCGTCAAGCTTGCCGTGCCCGGGCCGGAATCGACCACGTTGGAGATCGTCAACGACACGGTCACCGTGCGCGGAACCACCGGGGAGTGCTCCGCACTCGTCGTTAAGGACCGCCAGGGACGATCCAGAACTTTCATGGCCAGCTGCGGAGGGCCGTCCGCAGCACAAGCCGAGAATGGCGACTTCGTTTGGCAAGCCCCATCCGGCGCCAGCTTCACCATCGTCACCGGACTAGCACCCGCCGAGGCGACGAAGGTGACACTGACAGACCTCAACGGCGCAGTGACCACCGAGCCGACCGGCGGCGGGTACTTCCTGGTCTACATCCCTGCGCAAGTGACGCCAGCCAACGGCACTGTCGACTTCTACAACGCGTCCGGCCAACCGGCCGGCAGTCAGCCCTTCGGGGCCTCGCCTGCACGTCCAGCGCCATAATGGTCGGTGCGAGGCGAAGGTAGCGTCACGCTCGTCGACGTCTCCGGATGGGGTCAACCTAAGCTCGACAGAAGAGGCGGACATGTTCGGTGATCGGCGGTGCCCATTCACCGATCCAGGGACCGGTGAATGCGCCTCTCACCCAACCTCAACCGGCGCGACGTTGGCCGGCGACGACCGGGCGGGTGGGCGCATCTCGGTGAGGGTCCCGTTCCCGGTAGCCCATCGGCGGACGCAACACCCGTGATAGCGGCAGGCGGAGCCCAGACAGGGCGTGTCAGCCACTCCTCGGGTCCGGCTGTCGACTGGGCGGATGTCCCGACTCCTGCCGCCAGACGTGGGGGGACACCTCGTACGCGGCGCGGAAGCGGCGGCTGAAGTGTGCGGCGTCCCGAAACCCCACCGAGAGGGCGATCGCCGAAATGGACCTGCGGCGCTGTCTACCATCGGTCAGTGCCGCGGCGGCCCGCGACAGTCGCTCCGCGATGATCCATTGTGCGATCCCGAGCTGGTTGTGCGACCACAAGCGGTACAGGTGTCGCAGTGAGATGTGGTGTGCCGCCGCGATTCGCTCAGGTGTCAGCGAGGCGTCTGCGAGGTGAAGAAGGACATATCCCACGATGCGGTCGTACAGCGCTTCGTTCAGGACGGCGCGGGCGCGCGGTTCAGTCGCGTCGGCGCTGGCGATGAGGGCCTGGGCGAGGCGCAGCGTGGCCTGCCCGATCAGCGGCTCGACATCCGGGCGGGTCAGCCCGTCGGCCTCGGCACATAGTCGCGACAGGTGCGCCTGCATCAGCGGGTACACCGGGCTGTGCTGCACGAGCTGTGTCGACCGACGGATCGTCGCGTCGGACAGGCCGAGAACTTCCCAGGACAGCTCGAGCGACGCCACTGCCGCGTCGGCGCCGTACTGGGTGAACTCGCACGGCTGAGTGAGATCGGTGATGTTGAGCTGACCGGCGTTATAGGCCTCTTGCCGTTCGCCAGCGACGAGGCGGTAGCTGCCTGTGAGCTGGTAGCCCAGCCGGATCCCTTCCGGTGCGCAGGCCTTCACCTCGGCGTGCGAACGAGCCAGCCGAAGCGTGTCGCCGCGCGCGACGAACAGGCTCTGCC
Source organism: Frankiales bacterium (assembly GCA_033851655.1). Lineage (GTDB taxonomy): Bacteria > Actinomycetota > Actinomycetes > JAWWOL01 > JAWWOL01 > JAWWOL01. Next base: position 2,260 of record JAWWOM010000419.1, on the reverse strand, counting down.
CGGCGAACGACCAGTGCTCGATGAGGGTCCGGCTGGGTGCGCCCGCACGAACATGGCTGACCATGATGGGCAGGCCGCCCTGGGCGAACAGCGCGGTCAACGCCTCGTCGGCGTGACTCGTCGGGAGTTGTCCACTGTCGAACAGCACGGCCACCGACGTCGCCTCCTCGGCCCGCAGGCTATGCACCGCACAGGCTAGCGCGGCGGCACGCTCAGGCTAGGAAGTGGACATTCTCGGCACAGCCGACGCCACGCGGCGGTTCTAGATTGCGGCCGTAGGGACGAGGGTCGAACCCCTGGGGTGATCGCGATGGGCGTGGTCGTGGACACAGCCCAGGTCGGCCCAGGCCTGCGGGCGGAGCTGCTCCAGGAACGTCTCACGTCGGCTTCCTCCGACCATGAGGTGCGATTCCTCGGGCATGGCAGCCGGGTCAACGCTCGCCTTGAGCACTGGCAGCTAGGCGACGAGATAGCCCTCATGCGTCAGACGAGTTCGGGGATCCGCCACGTGCGAACCGAACGCCACGCGCTTCGAGATGCGCCGGAGCGGGTCGCCTTCGTGGTGCATCACGGCGGCGCCGGGGTGTACGAACACGCCGGCGTCGAGCGCGACCTTCGGCGCGGCGGCATCTACGTCACCGACATGAATGCGCCGTTCCGGTACGAGCGCGCCGGGACCGGCACCGCCCAGATCCTCCAGATCGAACGGGCAGCTGCCCATGTCAGCGCCGAGCAGGTTCAGCACGCCTCGCGACGTCTGGAGGCCAGCTCCGTCGCGGTGCTGTTCCGCCAGCACATCCTCGGGTTGATCGAGGGCGCCGAGGCAATGTGTGACAGCAAGATCGCACCATCCGTCGCCGCGACTACCCTGCAGCTTGCCCACTGCCTGCTGCTCGACGCGGCCGGCATCGCGACCGCGGCGAGGACTGAGGCGATGGCGGACTCGCTGGTCGAGCGAGTACGCCTGTACGTGCAGCTGAACTACACCCGGCCAGACCTGGACGCGGCGCTACTCGCGTACGAGCATCACATCTCCACCCGGTACCTGTTCAAGGTGTGGTCGTCACAGCCGTCCACATTGATCGAAACGATCATGTCGACGCGCCTGGAAGCCGCCCGCCGCATCTTGGCCACTCAGCCCCTGATCTCGGTAGCAGCGGTCGCTCATCGGTGCGGCTTCCGCAATGTCTCCCACTTCAGTCGCCGCTACCGGGCGGCCTTCGGACAGACGCCCACGGAAACGCAACTCGGCCTCTCCCCAGGGGGCTCCATCACCGCCGGACGCCGCATCGCGATTCCAGACAATGCGCTCTGAGCACAGGCCCCGTGCGCCATCAGCACACCACCGGTGCGCAGTGAGTCCATCGTTGGGGCCACGGCCGCCCCAGACCGGCAAGGCGGTCCAGGGCCGAACCCCAGGAGGAACCATGAACGGGGACTCAGCTGCGCTGCATGTCGTGTTCGTTCACGGGTTGTGGGTGCACTCCAGCGCCTGGGACAACTGGGGACGCCTGTACGCCGACAGCGGCTACGAGGTCCACGCGCCGGGCTGGCCCGGCGACGCGGACACGGTGGAACAGACGCGGGCCAATCCTGGGGCCATCGCCAACCAAGGCGTTGCGGAGGTGACCGAGCGCTACGCCGCCTACATCCGACGACTTCCGCGCGCGCCGATCGTCGTCGGCCACTCCTTCGGAGGACTGATAGCGCAGAAGCTGCTCGGCATGGGAATGGCTCGTGCCTGTGTCGCCATCTCACCGGCTCAGTTCAAAGGCAACTTCCGTGTCCCACTCGTGCAGCTTCGGACGGCCTCGGCCGTTCTTACTCGGCCCTACCTGCTGCACAAGACCTGGGAGCACACCAAGGACAGCTTCCATGCAGGGTTCGCCAACGGGGTGAGCCGCGAAGAGTCCGACGAGATCTTCGACCGATACATCATCCCCGCTCCGGCGCGGCCGCTGTTCCAAGCAGCGGTCGCGAACCTCGTTCCCGGCAGCGCCACCCGCGTGGTGGTGAACGCCCAGCGCGGCCCGCTCCTTCTCATCGCCGCCGAAGTTGACCGGACCGTACCGGAGTCGGCAGTTCGAGCGGCCTACAACAAGCAACGGCGCAACCCCGGAGTAACCGAGCTGGTGACCGTGCCGCACGCAAGCCACTCCTACGTACTTGACGCCGAATGGCGGACAGTCGCTGAGCTGGCGTTGAGCTTCCTCGCCCGCAACAACGTGTTCCCGGCGGGGAGCACCGGCGACCGAACCCG
>JAWWOM010000418.1:0-2754 GCA_033851655.1 Frankiales bacterium | reverse complement strand
CTCGAGACGCACTACCGCGACCTGTGCGAGATCGAGTTCACGATCGAGCGCGGCAAGCTGTGGATGTTGCAGACCCGCGTGGGCAAGCGCACCGCCGGTGCTGCCTTCCGGATCGCCATGCAGCTGGTCGACGAGCAGCTGATCACCATGGACGAGGCCCTCTGCCGGGTGACCGGCCAACAGCTGGCCCAGCTGATGTTCCCCCAGTTCGACCCGACCCAGGCCCGTACCCGGATGACCACAGGCATCGCGGCCTCCCCTGGCGCGGCCTCCGGCCGGATCGTCTTCGACTCGGCCACTGCCACGAGCTGGGCCGCGCGCGGCGAGCGGGTCATCCTGGTGCGCCGCGAGACCAATCCCGACGACCTCGAGGGCATGATCGCCGCGTCCGGCGTGCTCACGGCGAGGGGCGGCAAGACCTCGCACGCGGCGGTCGTCGCCAGGGGCATGGGCAAGACCTGCGTCTGCGGCGCCGACCAGCTCGAGATCGACCCGGTCGCCCGTACCGTGACGGTGGACGGGATCGCTTTGTCCGAAGGCGATGTGCTGTCCATCGACGGGTCGACCGGTGAGGTGTTCTCCGGCGCCGTGTCCGTCGTCGACTCCCCGGTGACCCGGCTGCTCGCCGAGGGGCTCGAGGCCGCGCTGGTGGGCATCGAGGGCGAGACCGCCGACCTGGTCAACGCGGTCGACCGGCTGCTGTCCCACGCCGATCGCGTACGTCAGCTGCGGGTGCACGCCAACGCTGACAACGGCCCGGACGCGGCCCGGGGCCGTTTCCTCGGCGCTGAGGGCATCGGGCTGTGCCGTACCGAGCACATGTTCCTCGGTGACCGGCGGGTGCTGCTCGAGCGGGTCATCCTGGCATCGTCGCCGGTGGCCAGAGCAAGCGCCCTCGACGCCCTGCTGCCCCTGCAGCGCGCGGACTTCATCGAGCTGCTGACCGTGATGGACGGCCTGCCCACCACGATCCGGCTGCTCGATCCGCCCCTGCACGAGTTCCTGCCCGACCGCAGCGAGCTGATGGTACGGGTCGCGCTGGCCGAGGAGCGGGGAGAGGACGACCGGGCCGGCGTCGAGATGCTGGCCGCAGTCAACCGGCTGCACGAGACCAACCCGATGCTGGGCCTGCGGGGCGTCCGCCTCGGCATCGTCGTCCCCGGCCTGTTCGCCTTGCAGGCAAGGGCGATCGCCGAGGCGACGGCCCAACGACTGCGCGAAGGCGGCGACCCACAACCCGAGATCATGGTGCCGCTCGTCGGTTCGGCGATGGAGCTGATGCTCGTCCGGGAGGAGGTCGAGGCGATCACCGCCGAGGTCGCCGGGGCCAACGGTGTGCAGCTCGACATCCCGATCGGGACGATGATCGAGCTGCCGCGAGCCGCCCTGACCGCGCACCGGATCGCCGACACCGCAGACTTCTTCTCCTTCGGCACCAACGACCTCACCCAGACGACCTGGGGCTTCTCCCGGGACGACGTCGAGGCGGCCTTCTTCGCCGCCTACCTGGACAAGGGGGTCTTCACCCAGTCGCCGTTCGAGTCCCTCGACGTCGACGGCGTCGGCCGACTGGTCAGCATCGCGGTCGAGGAGGGCAGGGCGACCAGGCCGGACCTGCGGATCGGCGTCTGCGGCGAGCACGGCGGCGACCCGCGCTCGATCGCGTTCTTCCACCGGGTCGGTGTGGACTACGTGTCGTGCTCGCCGTTCCGGGTGCCGGTGGCCCGGCTCGAGGCAGGACGAGCGGCGCTCGGCGGCCGATGATGCGGTCTCGGGGCTAGGGCAGCGCGGCCAGCAGCTCGCTGACGGACTTGCGGGCGCCGGTGTAGAACGGCACCTCGACCCGCGTGTGGACCCGGGCGGTCGCCCCGCGCAGGTGCCGCATGAGGTCGACGATCCGGTGCAGCTCGTCCGCCTCGAACGCCAGCATCCACTCGTAGTCGCCGAGGGCGAAGCTGGAGACCGTGTTGGCCCGGACGTCGGGATAGTCCCGCGCCATCAGCCCGTGCTCGGAGAGCATCGCCCGGCGCTCCTCCTCCGGCAGGAGGTACCACTCGTACGAGCGGACGAACGGGTAGACGCAGACGTACTTCAGCGGATCGATGCCGGCGAGGTAGGCCGGGATGTGGCCCTTGTTGAACTCGGCCGGGCGGTGCAGCGCCATCGCCGACCACACCGGCTGGCAGGCGCGCCCGAGCCGGGTGCGCCGGAACGCGGAGTAGACCGCCTGCAGGTCGTCGGAGGAGGCGGCCACCCACCAGAACATGAAGTCGGCGTCGGCCCGGAACCCCGCCACGTCGTAGCAACCCCGGGTCAGCACGCCCTTGGCCTCGAACTGCTCGAGCAGCTCCTCCACCTCGGCGCCGGCCGCCTCACGCTGGTCCAGGTCGGCCGTCCCGGCCTTGAACACCGCGTAGAGCACGTACCGGATCTCGTTGTTCAGCTCGCGGGCCTTGGGCCGTTCGACAGCGTCGCTCATGCCCACCATCATCCCACCAGCGCCGGCAGCAGCAGGTCGACGGCTGCCCGGGCGCTGCGGATGCAGGCCGGGATCCCGATGCCGTCGTACGCCGCACCGCACACCGCCAGCGCCGGCAGCTCCGCGACCGCCGCCCGGACGAGGGCCACCCTGGCGCGGTGACCGACCGCGTACTGCGGCAACCCCCCGCCCCACCGGCTGACCCGCGAGTCGAGCAGAACCCCGGCGAAGCCGAGCATCTCGGCCAGGTCGGCGCGGCAACCGTCGACCAGCTC
>JAWWOM010000328.1:0-2517 GCA_033851655.1 Frankiales bacterium | reverse complement strand
GGTCAACGGCTCGCACCGCGGCCACCACCAGTTCCTCGCCAAGGCGCTGTGCCACGTCGCGCCCAAGGGCCTGGACCTGACCGAGGTGCTGCCTGAGGACGTACGAACGGTGCTGCTGCGCACGCTGGCGGAGATCTGCGGGCTGGCCAGGGGCTACAGCCACGGCCGGGGTGGCTCCATGCACCTGCAGTGGAAGGAGGCCGGCGCGATGGGCACCAACGCCATCGTCGGCGGCGGCGTCCCGCAGGCTGCCGGGTTCGCCTGGGCCAACCGCCAGGCGGGGACCGATGCCGTCTCGGTCACGTACTTCGGGGACGGCGCGGTCAACATCGGCTCAACGCTCGAGACGTTCAACCTGGCCTCGGCCTGGCACCTCCCGGTCTGCTTCTTCATCGAGAACAACCTGTACGCGGTCTCCACCGGGGTTGCCGAGGCCACCGGCGAGCCCCGGCTCTCGGCCCGCGGCCTCGGCTTCAACATCCCGAGCTGGAAGGTCGACGGGATGGACCCGCTCGCAGTGCACCTCGCGATGCAGGAGGCGGTGGCGCACATGCGGGCCGGCCGGGGCCCGACGATGATCGAGGTCGACACCTACCGGTTCTTCCACCAGAACGGGCCCTTCCCCGGCAGCGCGTTCGGCTACCGCAGCAAGGACGAGGAGGCCGCCTGGCGGGCGCGCGACCCGATCACCCAGGTCGCCGGCCACCTGCTCCGCCGGGGGCTGCTCAGCCAGGAGCAGATCGACGAGAGCATCGCGCGAGCCAAGGCGGTGATGGCCGAGACCGGCGACGTGCTGCTCGAGCCGCTGCCGGGTGGCAAGCCGGGCGAGCGCCGCATCCGTCCGGAGGAGTGGCCCGACCCTGCGTTCGTCGACGTGGGCGTGCGGGGTGACCTCAGCGAGTTCGAGGGCGCGCGCACGGCCGATCGGGACACCTTCACCGGCGAGCTCAAGGAGCAGAAGTTCATCGAGGCGGTCGCCGCCGTGATGGCCCGGCGGATGGCGACCGACCCGACGATCGTGGTCATGGGCGAGGACGTCCACCACCTCAACGGCGGCACCAACGGCGCCACCCGCGGCCTCAGGGAGAGCCATCCGGACCGGATCCTCGGCACCCCGATCAGCGAGAACGCGTTCGCCGGCCTGGCCGGGGGGATCGCGCTGGACGGCCGCTTCCTCCCGGTGGTCGAGTTCATGTACGCGGACTTCATGTGGGTCGCCGCCGACCAGCTGTTCAACCAGATCGGCAAGGCGCGGCACATGTTCGGCGGCGAGGGCGCCGTACCGCTGGTGCTGCGGAGCAAGGTCGCCATGGGCACCGGCTACGGGTCGCAGCACTCGATGGACCCGGCGGGGGTGTTCGCCACGGCGCCCGGCTGGCGGATCGTCGCGCCGTCGACGCCGTTCGACTACGTGGGCCTGATGAACGCCGCCCTGCGCTGCCAGGACCCGGTGCTGGTGCTGGAGCACGTGGACCTGTACGCGTCGTCCGGCCCGGGACCGGTCGACGACCTCGACTACTGCCTGCCGGTGGGCAAGGCAGCCGTCCGGCGGGCCGGCTCGCAGGTGACCGTGATCTCCTACCTCGCGATGGTGGCCTACGTCCTCGAGGCCGTCGAGCAGGTCGGCGACGTCGACGCCGAGGTCATCGACCTGCGCTGGCTCGACCGGGCCAGCATCGACTGGGACACGATCGGCGAGAGCATCCGCAAGACGAACAAGGTCCTCATCGCCGAGCAGGGCGCTGTCGGAACGTCGTACGGTGCGTGGCTCGCCGACGAGATCCAGCGCCGCTTCTTCGACTGGCTCGACCACCCGGTGCAGCGGGTCACCGGTGGCCAGGCGTCGCCGAGCATCAGCAAGGTGCTCGAACGCGCCGCCATCGCCCGTACCGAGGAAGTCGTCGCCGGCCTGGTCGAGTTCAGGAGTCTCTGAGATGGCCCGACTGCTGCGCATGCCGGAGGTGGCGGCCAACGCCTCCGTGGCCGTCCTGTCCGAGTGGCCGGTGCCGGAGAACGGCTCGTTCGCGGCAACCGACGCGATCGCCACGATCGAGACCGAGAAGGCCGTTGTCGACGTGCCCGCCGAGTCCGCCGGGGTGATGCTCCGGCAGCTGGTCGAGGCCGGCGCCGAGGTCGCTGTCGGCGAGCCGATCGCGCTGCTCGGTGACGTCGGCGACGTGCCCGCGGACGTCGACGCGCTGCTGTCACAGCTGGGGGTCCTCCCGGCCGGCAGCCCCGCCCCGGTCCCGGCTACGGCTGAGCCCGACTCCGGGCCGGTCTCCGTGGGCGGATCCGTGCCGACGGTCGCCCTGCCCGCCACCGAGCTGCCGGCTCCGCAGCATCCCAACGGCCGGGTGTTCAGCAGCCCGCTCGCCCGTCGGCTGGCACGGGACGCCGGCCTCGAGGTGCAGGAGCTCACCGGGAGCGGCCCCGGTGGCCGCATCGTCAGGCGTGACGTCGAGCGGGCCATCGGCCTACGAGGCCCGGTCGCCCGACCCGCGCCGGCCGAGGAACCGG
>JAWWOM010000294.1:0-2578 GCA_033851655.1 Frankiales bacterium | reverse complement strand
GTCTCCGCGCGCCGCAGGGAGGCACTCTGCTACGGTCATTCCTGCGCCGGTACGGGGTCCGACCCCTGCAGCGGTGCACCCTGGAAGACATCCTTTAACGACCCGTCCTGTGAGGCGGGAAAGGAGGTCAGGTTGCCTACCGGCACGCCCTCGACCACGCCCCTCGAGCCTGAGCCTCCGGCTCCCCGAGGTGACCGTCCGGTCCTCGAGGCCGTCGACATCGCCCGTGCACTCACCCGGGTGGCCCACGAGATCGTCGAGCGCAACAAGGGCGTCGCCGACCTGGTCCTGCTCGGCATCCCGACCCGCGGTGTGACGCTGGGTCGCCGGCTGGCAGCCCGGCTGGCCGAGGTGGAGGGAGCCACGGTCCCGTACGGGTCCCTGGACACCACGATGTACCGCGACGACCTGCGCCTGCGCGGGCCGCGGGCACTGGAGCACACCGCCCTCCCCCCAGGGGGCATCGACGGCAAGGTGGTCGTCCTGGTCGACGACGTCCTCTACTCCGGGCGCACCGTACGGGCAGCCCTCGACGCGCTCTCCGACCTCGGCCGGCCGCGCTCGGTGCAGCTGGCGGTCCTGGTCGACCGGGGCCATCGCGAGCTGCCGATCCGGGCCGACTACGTCGGCAAGAACCTGCCGACCTCCCAGCGTGAGAACGTCCAGGTGCTGCTCGAGGAGATCGACGGCAGGGACGCGGTGCTGCTCGGCCCCAGCCAGCTCAACCGGCGCGCCGGTGACGGCACCGTGGGCGGGGGCCAGCCGTGAAGCGGCACCTGCTCTCCGCGGCCGACCTCTCCCGCGACGACGCACTGCTCGTCCTGGACACGGCCGAGGAGCTGGCCGAGGTCGCCACCCGGCCGATCAAGAAGCTGCCCACCCTGCGTGGCCGTACCGTGGTCAACCTCTTCTACGAGGACTCGACCAGGACCCGGCTCTCCTTCGAGGTCGCGGCCAAGCGGCTGTCGGCGGACGTCATCAACTTCTCCGCCAAGGGCTCGAGCGTGTCCAAGGGCGAGAGCCTCAAGGACACCGCGCTGACCTTGCAGGCGATGGGGGCGGACGCGGTCGTGGTCCGCCACCACGCCTCCGGCGCCCCGCACCGGCTCGCCACCTGGATCGACGGCAGCGTGGTCAACGCCGGCGACGGCACCCACGAGCACCCCACCCAGGCGCTGCTCGACGCGTTCACCATGCGCCGCCGGATGGGCCGGCTCGAGGGGCTGCGGGTCACCATCGTCGGCGACGTCCTGCACAGCCGGGTGGCCCGCTCCAACGTGCTGCTGCTGGCGACCCTCGGTGCGGAGACGACGGTGGTTGCCCCGCCCACGCTGCTCCCGGTCGGGGTCGAGGCCTGGCCGTGCTCGGTCTCCTACGACCTGGACACGGTCCTGCCCAAGAGCGACGTGGTGATGATGCTGCGGGTCCAACGTGAGCGGATGAACGCGTCGTTCTTCCCGACCGAACGCGAGTACTCCCGCCGGTACGGGCTCGACGGCTCCCGGATGGCCACGCTGCACGACGACGCCATCGTGATGCACCCGGGCCCGATGAACCGCGGCATGGAGATCGCCGCCGACGTCGCCGACTCGGTCCGCTCCACCATCGTCGAACAGGTCACCAACGGGGTCTCGGTACGGATGGCGGTGCTCTACCTGCTGCTGGGCGCCGCCGAGCCGGCCATCGGCAGCCCGGCAACGGAGGTAAACGCATGACCAGCTGGCTCATCCGGGGCGTTCGCCCGCTCGGTGGCGACCCGGTCGACCTGCTGGTCGTCGGCGAGACGATCGCCCAGATCGGCCCCGGCCTCGAACCCGGCGACGCGCAGGTGGTCGAGGCCCAGGGCCTGATCGCCCTGCCCGGTCTCGTCGACCTGCACACCCACCTGCGCGAGCCCGGCCGCGAGGACGCCGAGACGGTGGAGTCGGGTACGAGGGCCGCTGCCCTGGGTGGGTTCACCGCCGTGCACGCCATGGCCAACACCTCGCCGGTCGCGGACACCGCAGGCGTGGTCGAGCAGGTGTGGCGGCTCGGCCGCGAGGCCGGTCACTGCGACGTCGCTCCCGTCGGGGCGGTCACCATCGGGCTCGGTGGCGAAAAGCTGGCCGAGCTCGGTGCGATGGCCGACTCCGCCGCCCGGGTGCGGGTCTTCTCCGACGACGGCAGCTGTGTGTCCGACGCGGTGCTGATGCGCCGGGCGCTGGAGTACGTCAAGGCGTTCGACGGCGTGGTCGCCCAGCACGCCCAGGAGCCCAAGCTCACGGCCGGCGCCCAGATGAACGAGGGCGAGCTGTCCGGCGTGCTCGGCCTCACCGGCTGGCCGGCGGTCGCCGAGGAGGCGATCATCGCCCGGGACTGCCTGCTGGCCGGGCACGTCGGGTCGCGGCTGCACATCTGCCACGTCTCCACCGCCGGCTCCGTCGAGCTGATCCGCTGGGCCAAGAGCAAGGGCTGGGACGTCACCGCCGAGGTCACGCCGCACCACCTGCTGCTGACCGACGCCCTGGCGGCGACCTACGACCCGACCTACAAGGTCAACCCGCCGTTGCGCACCCAGGCCGATGTCGAGGCGCTGCGC
>JAWWOM010000287.1:0-7613 GCA_033851655.1 Frankiales bacterium | reverse complement strand
GGCGTGGCGACGGACCTGCTCGGCGACGTCGGCTACCGCAGCCTGCCGCTGACCGATGTCGACGCGGCGGGGCTGGTCCGTTCGGTGCGGGCGGCGCCACTGCTGTTCGGGCACCGCGGCGACGACCCGGTCGACGTGGACGCCCTGGAGGGGTTGCTGCTGCGGTTGGCCCTGCTGGCAGACCGGCATCCGGAGGTCGTCGGCGTCGAGCTCAACCCGGTGCTCGTCGCGACGCACGGGATCAGCGTGCTGTCGGCGACCGTACGGGTCCAGCCGCCACCGCCGTCCTGGGACGACGAGGCCCGCCGCCTGGGCTGACCGTCAGCCCGCTGCGTGCTCCGTGGCGGTCCAGGCCGGGCCGGGGCGGGCCGGCGGTGGCGGGGCGACGTCGGGCTGGCTGAGGCGGCTGAGTCGTTCAGCGGCGAGCAGCGACTCCTCGCGCAACCGGGCCTGCTCGGCCTCGGCCTCGGTGGCCGCACGCGCCTGCTCCGCCAGCTGGGCCTGGGCGTCGGCCGCAGCCCTGGCGGCGAGCTCGGGGGCGCGTTCGGCGTGAGCCTGCGCCAGCTGGGCGAGCCGTTCCGCCACGTCGAGGGACTCGTCGCGCAGCTTGGCCTGCTCGGCATCGGTCTCCCTGGCCGTCCGCTGGGCGGCAGCGGCGTCAGCCTCCTGCGCCTGCCGCTGGCGTTCGGCGAGCTCGGGCGCGCGCTCGGCCTGCTGCGCCGCCATGAGGGCCAGCCGGTCGGCGACGTCCAGGGACTCCGAGCGCAACGCTGCCTGCTGCTGTTGAGCCTCAGCGTCGCGGGTGGCCTGCTGGCGGCGCTCCCACTCCTCCTCCTCGGCGCGGCGGATGGAGGCGTCGATCCCGGTCTCGGCTGCCTGTACGGCGAGCCGTTCGAGACCGGAGGTGTGATCGCTGGCTGCGGCGGCGAGTGCGGCGCCCGGCCCGGTGACGACCGGGGAGAAGTGGCCGAATCCGGCTGGGGCCGGCGGCCTCGGCGCGGGCTGGCCGGGCGGCGGAGGGGGCGGCACGGTGGGGCCCGGCGCGACGACCGGGGCTGTCGCCTCCACCTCGTCCTTGCGCCGCCGGGTCAGCCGGAACGACGTGCGGCCGGGCTTCGCCGTCTTGGTGTGGTCCGGCAGGATCGTCGGCGGGACGGGGTTCTGCGGTTGCATGCCTGACCTCCGCGGCCATCGCTGTTCGTACTCTGCCCCTGTGCATCGGTCGGGAGACCGCCGGATTGAGCCGCCGGAAGGCTTAACTGGGTGTGTGTCCCGATGGGGACCCGCCGGCTCCCCTTGAACTCGGGCCCGTGAAGGTCGGTCGGGTGGTCGCGGTCGGGCCCGGCGACAGGATCGCGACCTAGGCTCTGAGTTGCAGTGAGTTGCAGTGAGGTGCAGTGAGGTGCAGCAGGGCCACGACAACAGGAGGACCGGTGCAGGAGCAGCAGGCCGAGCGACTCGTCGCCACGTTGCGGGAGCGCAACGTGATGGCACACCTCTACTCCGCCGGCGTCTATGAGTTCGGCATCCGGATCGTGCTGCCCGACGGCCGTGAGGCGATCTGGGATGCCGACGGGGCGGCGGGGCTCGAGGCGACGGTCATGCGGGACAACGTGCTGGTGGGCATGGTCAGGACGATCCCGGGGTCGGAGTCCTGGGACGACGAGGCGCTGCTCGCCGCGATCGCCGGCGCCGACTACGGCGAGGGCTGAGCCCTCCTCGGCCGGCGCACAGCCGGGCGCGCATGCGAGAACCCCGCCGGCCGAGGCCGACGGGGTTCTCGTAACGGGAGGTGCTGGGGCGGCCTAGGCGTAGTCGCGCAGGCTGCGGGACCGGCTCGGGTGCCGGAGCTTGGTCATCGCCTCACGCTCGATCTGCCGGATCCGCTCGCGGGACAGGTCGTAGACCTGAGCCACCTCGGCCAGCGTCTTGGGCGCACCGTCGTAGAGCCCGTAGCGCATCGCGACGATCTGGGCCTCGCGCGGGTCGAGCGACTCGAGGGCGGCTCGCAGCTCGTCCTGCATCGCCCCGAAGATCACCGCGTCCTCGGCCACCATGGCATCGGCGTCCTCGATGAAGTCGCCCAGCGCCGAGTCGCCCTCGTCACCGATCGGCGTCTCCAGGCTGACCGCCTCGCGGCGGTGCTCCTGCATGTCCAGGACCTTCTCGACGGTGATGTCGAGACCCTCGGCCAGCTCCTCGGCAGTCGCCTCGCGGCCCTGCTCCTGCAGGAACTGCCGCTCGAGGCGGCCGAGCTTGTTGAGCTGCTCGACCAGGTGCACGGGCAGCCGGATGGTGCGGGACTGCTCGGCCAGCGCCCGGGTGATCGCCTGACGGATCCACCAGGTCGCGTAGGTCGAGAACTTGAAGCCCTTGCTGTAGTCGAACTTCTCGACAGCGCGCACCAGGCCGAGGTTGCCCTCCTGGATCAGGTCGAGCAGGTCCAGACCGCGACCCTGGTAGCGCTTGGCCAGGGAGACGACCAGGCGCAGGTTGGCCTCGAGCAGCGCGCGCTTGGCCCGCTGGCCGTCCAGCGCCAGCGTGGCGTAGTCGGCCTTGTCGCGGGTGTTCAGCTTCTTGGGCAGGCTGCCTTCGCGGTCCAGCTCGAGCTTGTACGCGGCGTAGAGACCGGCCTCGATGCGCTTGGCGAGGTCGACCTCCTGCTCGGCGTTGAGCAGCGCGACCTTGCCGATCTGCTTGAGGTAGAGCCGGACCGTGTCCTCGGTGCCCGACGGCTCGCGGGACTCGGCGAAGGCGCCGGTGGTGGCCGGCTCCTCGTCGTCCCCCTCGGCGGCGTCGGGAGAGTCGGCGGTCTCGGCCGCCGCAGCTGTCTCGGGAGCAACCGGGGCGGCGACTTCGGCCACCTCGACGAGATCGGCGCCGGCCAGGCTCTCGTCGGTCGGCACGGCGCTGGGATCAGCGACGGCGGCGGTGGTCTCGGGGGTGCTCCGCCGGGCCGTCGACCGGCGCTTCGTGGTGGTCGTGGCCGTTCCCTCCTCGGTGTGGACGGTGCCGGCGGTGGAGCCGCCGTCGGTGTCCGGGTGCGCCTTTGCGGCCCGCTTGGCAGCGGCGCTCCGGCTGGTGGTGGTGCTGGGCGTCGTACGGGGGCTTGTCGCCGTGCTGGGGGTCTTGCCGGTCCCACCCTCGCCGGCGACGGTCACGCCCGCGGCCGCCAGCTCACGCAGCACCCGCTTGGCGTCGCTCGCGGAGTAGTCGGCGGACTCGAACGCGAGCCGCATCTCGTCGACGGACACCTGCCCGTGCTCGCGCGCCCGTTCCACCAGCATCGTCACCGCCGAGGCGGTCACGGAGTCGGTGGGCAGTGCATTGGCGAGCGACACGAGGGATCCTTCGGGGTTGGGGCGCGGTCGTGGGGCTGACTTGTGGAGCGGCTTTGCTCGGGCGGGCGGAGCCTTGATCAAGCGGGTCTCGCGTTCCTGGTCGGCAATTCGCGGACGCCGTGGCATCCTGAGTTCTCAACGGGTGAGCGCGCTGGAGGATTCCCGGCTGCGCTTCTCGCTGCGCGTGGGGGCGACCACGGAGTCTATCGTCTGGCTACCGGCTGTCCGCAAGGGGCTGACCGGTCGCATTGTGTCACAGCACCTGTGTCCGTCGTGGGACTTTCTGCGAGCAGAGTAGCCCTGATGTCACCGCGTGTCGCCAGCGGGTGGGCCACGATGGCCCGGGAGCCCGCCAGCTCCCTCGGTCGGACCGACTATCGGCCGTGTGTGCTTCGTCGTGACCTGCCTGCCCCACGCAGCTCCCCGCCAACCGCGGGACCCGTACCGCGAGCGTCTTGCTCCCGGCGGGATAGCCTTCCCAGGGTCGGCCTCGGCGAGGGGAGCGTGCGGTCGTGACCAAGGCCAAAAGACCAGCGCCCTCGGTAGGCCCGCAGCGACCGATCGAGGGTGTCCTGGCCGACGTGGGCGGCAGCACGGCTGAGCAGCGCCGGCAGTCGGGTGTCCCCGGTGCGGAGGCCCAGACGGCCAGCGGCAGCCCGTTCCCGCCCATCGGCGAGTACGCGTTCCTCTCCGACTGTCACGTCAACGCCCTGGTCGCCCCGAGCGGCAACGTCGAGTGGATGTGCGCGCCGCGACCGGACTCGCCGAGCGTCTTCGGCGCGATCCTCGACCGGTCGGCCGGCAGCTTCCGGCTCGGCCCCGAGGACCAGCACATCCCGGCCGGCCGGCGCTACATCCCCGGTACCAACGTGGTCGAGACGACCTGGCAGACGCCGACCGGCTGGCTGCTGGTGCACGACTTCCTGTCGATGGGGCCGTGGTACCACGCCGAGCACCGGGCCAACGCGCACCGCAGGACCCCGGACGACTGGGACTCCGAGCACATGCTGATCCGGGTGGTCCGCTGCCTCCAGGGCGAGCTGGAGATCTCGCTGGAGTGCGAGCCGGTGTTCGACTACGGCCGCCAGGATGCCCGCTGGGTCTACGCCGACGACGGCTACGGCCGGGCGGTCGCGACCGCCGCCGGGACCGACCTCGAGCTGACGCTGACGACCAGCCTGCGGCTGGGTTTCGAAGGCCGGCGGGCGAGTGCCCGTACCCGCATCCACGAGGGGGACACCGGCTTCGTCGCGATGTCCTGGGCAGACCACCCACCGCCCACCACGTACGAGCAGGCCTACGCCGCGATGCAGCGCACGGAGACCTTCTGGCGCGAGTGGCTGTCCCGGGGCAACTTCCCCGACCATCCCTGGCGGGCCCACCTGCAGCGCAGTGCCCTGGTGCTCAAGGGGCTGACCTACATGCCCACCGGTGCGCTGCTCGCAGCCGCGACGACCTCGCTGCCGGAGTCGCCGGGCGGCGAGCGCAACTGGGACTACCGCTACAGCTGGGTACGGGACGCGACGTTCACGCTTTGGGGTCTGTACACGCTCGGCTTCGACCACGAGGCCAACGACTTCTTCTACTTCATCGCCGACGTCTGCAAGGACCACCCCGACCTGCAGGTGATGTACGGCGTCGGCGGTGAACGCCAGCTCGACGAGTCCACGCTGGACCACCTGCACGGCTACGAGGGCGCTCGCCCGGTCCGGATCGGCAACGCCGCCTACCAGCAGCAGCAGAACGACGTCTGGGGCTCGCTGCTGGACAGCGTCTACCTGCACACCAAGTCACGGGACTACCTGCCGGAGCAGGTGTGGCCGACCGTGGTCCGCCAGGTCGAGGACGCCCTGGCCAACTGGCGCAACCCGGACCACGGCATCTGGGAGGTGCGCGGCGAGCCGCAGCACTTCGTCTCGTCCAAGCTGATGTGCTGGGTCGCCGCCGACCGCGGGGCCCGGCTGGCGGCGCTGAGGCAGGACGACGACCAGGCCAAGGCCTGGCGCGCGGCGGCAGAGGAGATCCACGCCGACGTCTGCGCGAACGGTGTCGACCATCGGGGCGTGTTCACGCAGTACTACGGCTCCGCCGCCCTGGACGCCTCAGCGCTGCTCCTGCCGCTGTTCCGGTTCCTGCCGGCGGACGACGAACGGATCAGGGCGACCGTGCTCGCGATCGCCGAGGAGCTGCGGGTCGACGGGATGGTCAAGCGCTATGTGGAGGCCGAGACCGATGACGGCTTGTCCGGCATCGAGGGTGCCTTCGCGATCTGCTCGTTCTGGCTGGTCTCGGCGATGGCCGAGATCGGTGAGACGGACCGGGCCCGCGACCTCTGCGAGAAGATGCTGTCCTACGCCAGCCCCCTGCTGCTGTTCGCCGAGGAGATCGACCCGAGGACCGGGCGGATGCTCGGCAACTACCCGCAGGCGTTCACCCACCTGGCGCTGATCAACGCGGTGATGCACGTCATCAGGGGCTGAGCCGTGGCCGGCCGGACCTTCGGGCCGGGTGACCCGACCCCGCACGGAGGGCCGCTGGACCTCCCCGCCGGAGGGTGAGGCCGGCGAGAACGGCCGCCGCAGCGGTGCAGCCGGCGGCACCGGCGAAGATGACGTGCAGCTCGTGCACCAGCGCTGCCTTGGCGGCATGGTCCCAGGCCGGGCAGCTGGTGGGCGTGGCCGGGCACAGCCGGTCCGGCGTGCCGAGGCTGGTCAGTGAGCGCGAGAACGCCCGCAGGCCGAGGGCGGTGAGTGCCGAGATGCCGACCAGCATGCCGACCGTACGGGCCAGCACGACCAGAGCGCCGGCGAGGCCGTGCACCCGGGCGGGGACGGCGCGCAGGGCCGCAGCGTTGACCGGGGCGATGGCCAGCCCGAAGCCGAGCCCGCAGCCGACGAGCGCCACGTCGGACATCGCGAGCCCGTGGGCGGGCAGCGCGTCGGACGCCCAGCCGGCCATCGCCACGAAGCCGCCGGTGGCGATGGCCATCCCGGTCGACGCGGTGAGCCGGTAGCCCAGCCGCTCGGCCACCGCGCCTCCGACGACTGCCCCGACCGGGACCCCGACCAGGAACCGGACCAGGACCAGGGCCGCGTCGAGCTGGGAGTCGGGGAACCTGGTTGCCCTCGCGAACAGCGGGACATCGACCAGGGCGACGATCAGGCCGGCGCCCACCGCGAGGCTGGTGAGCATCGCTCCGATCGCGACCGGGTTGGCCAGCGCCGCCCGGTCGAGCAACGGCGCCGGAGCGGACCGCTCGCGGCACACCAGGGCGCCGGTCAGGACCACCGCTGCGGCGGACAGCCAGGGCCACCCGGTCGCCAGCGCATGCCGCGTGGGGTCGGTCGCGGAGAACATCACGATGACGCAGCCGAGCGCGCCGGCGAGCAGCAGCGCACCGGCGAAGTCGGCCGACCCGAGCAGGGCCGGCAACCGCCGTACCGGAACCAGTGGGTGCGCGGTGCTCAGCAGCCGCAGTGCGAGCAGCACGGCGGCGGCCAGCGTCGCCAGGGCCAACGGCTCGGTGCCGGCCGACCACCAGTGACCTCGGGTCAGCGGCACGACCAGGTCTCCGTAGCGCACCGACTCGGCCAGGGCCGGCGGCTGCAGGAGCAGCACCAGCCCGCCGGCGCAGGAGAGTGCCAGCAGCGCCGAGCCGGCCAGGTCGCGCGGACGCCGTACGGGGCCCCGTGCGGCGTCGGTGCTCGGGATCAGCGCTGCCAGCGCGACGCCCGCCGCCAGGTTGACCCAGAAGATCGTCCGCCAGCCGCCCGCGGCGACGAGGGCTGCTCCGTAGAGCGGCCCGAGCAGGCTGCCGAGCTCCTGGACCGCGCCGACCACCCCGAGCGGCAGGCTGCGCCGGTCCGCCGGCCACAGGTCGGCGACCAGGGCCAGCGTGACCGGCACCAGGCCGCCACCCCCGAGGCCCTGCAGGAACCGTCCGATGACGATCGCGGCCAGGTCGTGCGACCCGGCGGTGACGGCGGACCCCGCGGCGAACCCGACCAGGCAGGCCACCAGCACGGGGCGGCGGCCGTAGAGGTCGGAGAGCCGGCCGACCAGGGGCAGCAGGGCGACGTAGCCGAGCAGGAACCCGCTGACGATCGGCGTCGCCTTCTGCAGCTGGTCGGTGGTCAGCCCGACGCTGCCCATGATGTTCGGCAGGACGAGGACGACGACGTAGGTGTCGGCCGCGGCCAGCAGCACCGCCAGGCAGGCGAGCGTCAGCGCCCGGCGGTGGGTCGCGGTGCTAGCCGGGGGCACTGACGTGGA